>NZ_JAUBOV010000044.1:0-18191 GCF_036700405.1 Microcoleus sp. T3_D1 | reverse complement strand
GTAGGTGATGAAATCGTCTTTCGGGTTGTCCGGTGTACCGTTGTGGCTGACTTCTGCTTTGCCGTTGTCTGAAGTCTGGACAATGCTGAGGTTCAGCGGATCGCCGTCGGGGTCGCTGTCGTTAGCCAAAACCTCGATATCGATCGCACTGCCAGCATTTACAGTCGCAGTGTCGCCAAGTGCGATCGGTGGCTGGTTTGCGATCGAGAGAGGGGGGAGTGAGGGAGAGGGCGGAAGTGAGGGAGTCGGCTGTGTGGGAAAGGGACTGTGCGGCAGTGAGGGAGTCGGCTGTGTGGGAAAGGGAAAGGGACTGTGCGGCAGTGAGGGAGTCGGCTGTGTGGGAAAGGGACTGTGCGGTAGTGAGGGAGTGGGCTGTGTGGGAAAGGGAAAGGGAGAGGGCGACAGTGAGGGAGTCGGCTGTGTGGGAAAGGGAAAGGGAGAGGGCGACAGTGAGGGAGTGGGAGAGGGTGTCGCAGAGGGTGTCGCAGAGGGTGTCGCATTGAAAGTCAAATTGACATTAGCTGTTGCCGTACCCCCTTGTCCGTCACTGACTTGATAAGTGAAGCTATCTGTGCCATTGAATACGAGCTTGGGATTATAGATAATAAAATCGTCCTGGGGATTGTCCGGCGTGTTGTTTTGATTAACTACTACCGTTCCATTAACTGGATTGGTAACAATACTGAGAGTCAAAGGGTCGCCATCTGGATCGCTATCGTTAGACAGGACTTTAATATCGATCGCGCTGCCAGCATCCGCGAGTAAATTGTCATCTACTGCTATTGGCGATCGGTTAGAGATCGCCAATCCCTTGGAAAATTCAGAAGTATTATTAGCAGGATCGATCGCCGTTGCTGTAATAAATTGACCGATGGGTAGGGAACTGCCATAGGTATAGGTGAAACTATTTTTACCGCTACTGTCCGTAGTAACAATCGTAGAACCGAGGAAGGTTTTGCCTTCGCCAAAGCCTGTCGGATCGAGACTGGAGTTAGCAAAGAATTCCAGCCGAAACGTGCGATCGGGAGTGCTGTTGAGAGTGCCTTCGATCTCAGTGTTCTTGCCATTGGAGTGGGCAAACGTGATGGCGGGAAAGTTTTGCAGGTTGTTAACACCCGTGTCAGTATCGTTGAGATCGTTAGGGGTGACTCCATCATTTTTTAAGTCAATGCCCAAACCGTTGTTGTCGAAAATACTATTGCCTAAAATCCCATTATTCGTACCAGAAATAACAGCCACTCCAGCTAAATTGTTGTAAGCTATCGTATTGCCCGTTCCCGGCTCGCTACCACCGATCGAATTGTTAGCAGCACCATCTTCGATCGAGATACCGCTGCCTAGATTGCCCGCAGCCGTGACTCCATCTGCTTGAATGCCGATGTAATTGCCTTGAATTTGGTTGTTAACAGCATTGCTGCCAGCGATATTGATGCCATTAAGAATATTGCCAGAGATAATGTTGCGCTGACTGGGATTCGGGCCTCCTATTATGTTCGATACCGCATTCAGATAAATGCCACTCAATCTATTACCTAGGGCTGCAATACCCGTCGCATTAGTACCGATAAAGTTGCCGGCTACGGTCGTGAATTTATTATCGCTCGCGTTTAAGTTGCTGTTAATCGCGATTCCGTTCCCTAGATTGGCAGAAATTACATTGCGTTCGGCAGCATCATTAAATCCGTCGCCGTTGGTGCCGATGCGATTTTCGCTTCCGGCGGTGCGATCTATCGAGATACCATCTCCACTGTTACCGCGAGCGAAATTGCCACTTAAATCGGTGCCGATATAGTTGCCATAAATCCAGTTTTTGGCTGCACTCTTCGATAGCTTAATGCCAGGAACTCCGTTTAATGATTGAGATGAAAATCTGTTAATTGCCAGCCCTCGAATAACAGAATTGCTTGCCTGAATGTCAAGTCCTACAGGTGAATTCGATGCCGCACCATTGAGTTCAATTCGCGGTGCGCCCTGGAAACCAAGACCGCCTTGACTCCACCCGTCGATCGTGACGGCATCTGTAATTGTCGGTAAAGCAGACGCCAGATTTATAGTTTGAGGAAGGTTAAATGCGATCGGGATCTGGATCGGTTTTTGGAATGGTAAGCGCGGAATCTGGATGAAATTGGTAATTTGGAATGCGATCGTATCTGCACCCGGACGATTGTTGGCATTCAGCATTGCCTGTCGCAACGAACCAGGCCCGCTGTCATTAGTATTTGTCACCAGATAAGTCACCCCAATATCTGGCAGGATGCTGACAGTAGCAATATTGCTGTTTGCGGTGCCGTCGCTGAGGCGATAGGTGAAGCTGTCGCCGCTGAAGTTCGCACCGGCAGTGTAGGTAATGAAATCATCGTTGGGATTGTTCGGCGTGCCGTTGTTGTTTGCAACTGCCGTCCCCTTGGTGGGATTCGCGACTAGACTGATGGTCAAAGGGTTGCCATCCGGATCGATGTCGTTGGAGAGAACATCAATCTTGACTGGAATGTTAGCAGAAGTTATCGCGCTGTCATTTTCCGCTACAGGAGGCTGGTTGGCGATCGGAGTTTTCACGTTGATGTTACCAAAAACATCGTTTCCATCCGTAGCAGTTCCCCCAGCATTCGCAGCGCTGTTGCCACTGAAAGTTGGTAGCGCCCCAATAGCTGTCACCGTGGGAGTCGCAGCCACCCCTGCCACACTGGCAAGGTTGGGAGTAACGGCAAATATTGCGCCGCCCTTCCCCTGACCATTTGCGCCTGACATGGCGTTAGAAGATGGAATACCGCCCAACCCACCTGTTGCCGTATTGTTGAGAAACTTGCTGTTGACTGAGGTAAGAGAACCGCTGCGAATAAAAATCGCACCCCCCAGTCCGGCGCCGCCCCCTCCTCCACCAAAATTATTATTTAAGTCGCCATTGCCGCCGCCACCGCCGTTACCGCCGAAAGTTCCCCCGCTACCGGGAAAGCCGCCAGAACCAGATAGACTGAAACCGCCCCCGCCACCACCGCCACCAAAGCCGCCACTGCCGCCTCTGCCACCATAGCTAAATAGGCTTACAGAACCGAAACCGCTGCCACCTGCGCCACCCCCACCGCCAAAGCCACCGCTGCCACCTGCGCCGCCACCAACACCCGAACCCCCACCGCCACCGCCGCCAAAGTCCCCACCACTGCCACCAATACCACCAAAATTGCGGGAGGTGAAACCACCGCCACCGCCACCTCCTCCAATGCCACCAATGCCACCATTACCTGTGATCGCGTCGCTACCACCACCGCCGCCACCGCCGCCAATGCCACCGCCAATGCCGCCATCTAGGTTATCGGTACCGCCCGCCAAGCTATGGCTGCCGTTACCTGCTGGGTTGCCACCAAATATGGTGCCTGCGCCCCCACCGCCATGAATCGACTCGCTATTGCCACTAAAGCCGCCACCACCACTGCTGTGGCGGCCAGTAGTCCCGCCGTTGCCACCAAACCCGCCACCACCACCACCATAATCACCTTTACCATCTAAGCCACCAAAGCCAGTGCCACCAAAGCCACCACCGCCACGATTACCAACGCTGCCATTGCCACCAACTGCCTGGTTATTTGAGAAGGTGACGTTATTGACGCTGACGGTACCGCCATTGATGAACAGCGCACCGCCCATACCAGCGCCACCGCCACTACCGTCGCCACCCTTTCCCCGACCATTTGCCAGGGTGAGGTTCTGGAAGTTAACAGTCCCTTGATTGACGAAGAAGAGGCGGACATCACCATTGTCGTTGCTGCCATTTTTGTTAGCATCGCCACTAATCGTCAGGTTGTTGACCCCAGGGCCTTTGATGGTGAGACTATCGTTGATGAGTAGTTGTGCCCAAAGGTCGATCGTCCTGGGTATGGCAAAGAATAGGGGGTCGAAGATAATTGTGTCTGCGCCGACTTGGGCATTAGCCTGTTTGATGGCATATCGCAGAGAACCGGAATCGTTTTCGTTGTCGTTGGCGTTGGTGACGGTGAAAGTAGCCATAATTTTTGCCCTATACTTTTTCCTCGGTTTAAACAATACGGAACTCAACTTCTTTAAGAAATCTGGAGTTTCTTTTCAAGAAGCCTGCTTTTTGAGTTCTTCGTAACCTATTGATCTTTATTCACAATCTGAGCCAAGCGGTCAAATATCCATACGCTTAGCCCCGATAGGCTCTTCACCCTGACTGAATAATCCGCGATCGCCCTGAAATAATTTTTGCCTAGGCTTCAAAACTAGCTCATTTTTTCTGGATCGCACCCTACCGATACGTAAATTTACATAGTCGGAAAAGCTATACTAAATCTCTCAGCCTACCATCCCAAACTCATGTTACTTTTCAACTCCTCCAAGCCATCGTTACCCATAATTTCAATTACCCAAATCCCGGACAACTTCGGCGAAGTCGGGGATATAAAATAAGAGCGTTTTATGAGGTTTATCTACTTAAAATCCAGTAACAGGAATGTTTTCCACAATTTCAACGCGCCACCTGCCGCATATATTCCCCCCACAACTGAGCGGCATTTGCACTACCTCCCGCAGTCGGAGAATTATCATCATTTCCCAACCAAACTCCTGTCACCAGTTGCTGACTCGGAATATAACCGACAAACCACAAATCTCTATTATCATTAGTAGTGCCTGTTTTTCCAGCTTCTCCCAACCCCAAAGCAGCACTGCTACCCGTACCTCCCCGCACCACACCTTGCAGCATATCAGTCATCGTATCCGCTACGGCTTCCGAAACTAACTGCCGATTGGCAATGCCATCTTTTTGATACTCATAAATCACCCGGCAACTGTTAAAATCATTTCGATCTTTGCAATCGCTGCTGTCAATAATTCGCTTGATTACGTGGGGGCGATTGCCCAAACCCCGATTTGCCAACACCCCGAAAGCACCCGTTAATTGCAACACATTAACTTCACTTTCACCTAATACTAAACCCGGGTTAGAACGCAGTTCAGAAGTAATTCCCAAACGTCTGGCCATTCCCACTACATTGTCTAAACCGACATCCTGGGCTACCCTCAATGCAATTGCATTTTCCGACAACGCCAAGCCGCGATACATATCAGCACTGCCGCTGGTTCTTTCGCAGGCGCTGTAACTTTGTCCGCCCCAAGAAAGGGGGGCGCAAGAATAAGTTTTATCGGGTGATATTCCCCGTTCCAGCGCGGCTGCATAGCTGAAAATCTTAAATGTAGAACCGGGCTGTCTCAAAGCTTGGGTAGCCCGATTAAACTGACTTTTCAAGTAATCTACGCCCCCAACTAAAGCTAAGACTTCCCCGGTTGTACTATTGAGAGTTACCACGGCTCCTTGAGAAAAGCCAGCACTTGCTCCGGCATTTTCAACAGCATTTCTGAGGGAAGCTTCAGCCACTTTTTGCAAGCCGGGATTCAAACCTGTTTCTACAATAAAATTGCCTTCTCTGGCTAACTGCTCCCCCAGCAAAAACTCCAATTCGTCAAATACATAACTGTAGAAATAAGGAGCGATCGTACTTTGGAGATATTGGCGAGCTTTGGGATTGATCTCAATTCGCGATCGCCTCGCGCGATCGGCTTCTTCCTGAGAAATCGTCCCCAGTGCCCGCATCCGTTCGATCACTCGATCGCGGTACTGTACCGCCAACTGATAATTTTGAATCGGATTAAAACTGTTTGGCGCCGGCAAAATTCCCGCCAAAGTCGCAGCCTCTGACAAAGTTAAATCCTTCGCAGACTTGGCAAAATAAAACCGAGCCGCATCCTCAAAACCGTAAAGGTCAATTCCCAAAAACACGCGATTCAAATAAGTCAGCAACAGCTCATCTTTGCTGTAATAATTCTCCAGTTTCAACGCAACTACAGCTTCCCGTAACTTGCGCCCTGCCGAATCTTGAGTTCCCACATAATCTCGAAACAAACTCCTCGCTAACTGCTGCGTCACAGTGCTGCCGCCTTCGCGAATTCCTCCCCCGCGAACATTAGTCAAAAGCGCGCGCAAAACTCCGATCGGATCTACCCCCAAATGCCAATTGTAGCGGCTGTCTTCCGAAGCAAGTACCGCCTTGGATAAATAAGGCGAAAAATCCTGCAATCGCTTTAATTCTAAGTGAGCGTTATTCTGAGGAGGACGCAGCGGAGTTTGCCCGTCGCGGGCGTAAACAATCACGGGGCCATTGATACTTCTCGGCAGAGGCCGCACTTTAAACTTTGTGGATTCCATACCTACCAACACCGCAATCAAAGCGGTGATTCCGCTGACGCCGTAAAAGCTGTAACGCACCAGTTCCAAATACCAAGGCGGCGGATATACGAATTGAATTCTAACAGCGGCGGCTAGTTCCGGCGGCCCTAAAGTGAACACGTCTCCGTGACGCAGGGACATACTTTTAACTCGCCTTTTGCCATTGTAAATGCCGTTGGTGGAGTCTTCATCTTTGATCACAAAAGGAGTCCGCCGCCGACTATCCCGCGACAGAGATAAGTGCACGTGACTGACAACGGGATTGCGAACTACTATATCTGAAGATTTGGACGATCGACCTAACAAATATCGATCGCCCAACAGCGGATAAACCTCAGCTTTAGCTGCACCCGCATCCTGCACCCACAGTTCGGGTACTCTGGCATTAGGTTTCAGCGCTAGCTGGTTAAAATTAACCTTAGCAATAGTCTGGACTGCTTGGGTAATCGCACCCAAGACGGTTTGAGGTTTGCGGGGCGGCGGCTGTGGGGTCATATTTCGCTGTGCACTACGATCGAGCGATCGGCTCTTGCACCATTCTACTCGCAACTTTTGGCTAATTTCACGATCTGCCCACACTCGATCGGCGATCGTCGGCTAGTGGCGATCGATTTTGGGGCTATTGGTGAGCCCGCCCCGGAACAGTTTATCGAGCAAATCTCCACCCAACCACCAAAAATCCCCCTCTCACCCGATGATTAAATTCTCATAAACTTGCCTAAAAATTAATACTTTCGATAACATTTATCCCTGATTTAGCAACCAACTTCGCCTAATAATTAAAACCCCCCTTTTTCAAGGGGGGTTAAAAGCCAAAAATCAGCTTGATTCTCCTTACATCGAAGAACCCAAACCGGCATAAGCACCGTAGAAGAAAAGACTCACAATGCTGAGAACACCGAGGCCTGCAACAGTAGCTACCAGCCACAAAGGAATTCTGCCACTTTCACTAAACATAGCCATCACCTCACTAATTTACAGCTCAACAAATTCCATCGAACTATCGAAAGCAAACTCAGACACCAGTTAATTAAAGAAATAACTGGAGAACAAAATACCCAAAACAAAAATCAGCAACAAACCCAAATACAAAGAAGTCCGGTTTAACTCAACAGGCTGCTCGTTGGGATTAGGAACGCGCTCAGGCATTGTAAACTCCTATCGTTGAATAAATTGCATTGCTGCGATCGCGCCCAAAAAGAAAATTGTTGGGACACCTAAAGTATGAACTGCCAACCAGCGCACCGTAAAAATCGGATACGAAATTGGCTCATTATTTGGGGTTCTGCTCGTCATTTTTCCAAATCCTTGTTAAATTACTTGGCGTTAATGAACTGATCTACTTGTTTCTTAGCTTCAAAGCGATCCGAGATAATCGGCACTTCTTCCCGCTGCTGTGTGAAATACTGGTTAGGGCGAGGAGTTCCGAAAGCATCGTAAGCCAAACCCGTTTGCACAAACAGCCATCCAGCAATAAACAAAGCCGGAATGGTGATGCTGTGAATTACCCAATAACGGATACTTGTAATAATGTCCCCAAACGGACGTTCTCCAGTTGTACCAGCCATTTAGAATCCTCCTTTCAACAACAAATTGACAGACAATCTCTATTACTATTCTACTATCAAGCAGCTTGCGCTGAACCTTGATATTTAAGTAGAGTACCGCTCGCACCGATCACAAATCCGCGATCGGGGCCCATAAAGACAATCCTGTAAAAATTAGCGGGAACATCTTCTACTTCGCGGTCTTTTAGCCAAGTTTTCCCGCCGTCCAAACTGCACAGCAAATTGCCGCCGCCGCCGGCTACCCAAACTTCATTATCAGTCCGGTAAGCCATGTCCAGCAAACCCCAACTCGCCTTGCGATCGGGAAAAAACGGTTTTCCCCAACCTTCAGGATTGGACGGGTCACTAAACTGAATCTGACCGCCGCGGGCGAGCATCCACAAACGCCCGTCCTTGGTAAAGCCCATATTTTGCAGGCGGCGAGAACTATTGCGGTTGTGAGGTTCCCAAGCTTCTTGTCCTGGTTTCCACACCGAGTAGAAATTGCCCTTCGAGGAAACCGCAACATACTGCCCGTTTTCAGAACGGTTGATATTGCGAACTACCCCAAAAGAATCCTGCACGACAGCTTTCCAATTTTTGCCGCCGTCCGAAGTCCGGTAAATCGCCCCGACATCGGTCGTCATCTCGGCGGAATTCGGGCCCAAAGCTGCGATCGTACTCGGAGAACCGGGCAACTGAGAGCTCAAAGCAATCCGCGTCCAAGACTGGCCCTCGTCGTTCGTGTGGAGCAAAACAGAAGGCTGGCCGACAATCCAGCCTTCGGAACCCGAAAAACTCACCGACGCAAAACGCGACCTAGGATCGTCGATATCCAGTGCTATAGACTTCCAGCTAGTGCCGCCGTCCATCGTTTCGAGCAGAGTCGCCTCAGAACCAACAACCCAGCCGTGTTGAGGATTGCCCGTAAAGGCAATATCCTGCAAATTAGCTTCCGTCGGCAAGGAAATCACTTGCCAGGGGTTGTAACTCACAGCACCGATGGTGCTGCAACTCGTACAGATGAGGGCCGCGGCCAATAACATTACAATTCGTTGCCAAAATCTCACAATCGTTTTACTGCAAACCATACATACTAAGTAAAAACAAGAAACCAACGACCAAGCCGCCAAAAATCAGCAAACTTTTCTGACCTTCGGTCATGCCGTTGACACCGACACCGTAGCGCTGATTTGCCTTAAATCCAGACACCCCTTCCATCTGACCGAGATTTTGAAACATCGACTTGCGCGCCCCGCAAACGGGACACACCCAAGTCGGGGTCACATCTGTAAAAGCAGTGCCAGGGGCAATTGCATTTTTAGGATCGCCCTTTTTAGGATTGTAGACGTAGCCGCAGGCTCGGCACTCGTGCCGATCGAGGGTATTAGTCTCCGTGGCTCGATCGCTCATAAATCCAAAAGAGTAGGTCAGCTAATCGTGAAGTACCTCAACTAAACTTCGTTCGAGTTGGGGCTTCCAACTAAAACTCATCTGAGGACGGTCTTATTCGTCTTCGAGGTTTCCCGTCTCAACCGCCGATGCCACGTTAGGGACACCACAAGGGTGTTCGACACAAAGCGTCGATGATGGTCTTACTTAGCGTCCACAGGCAGCCGCCCGTCTTCCACAGGCAGTTACAATATTAAAATATACATTAAAAATTATTGCAGAAGATGGAGGATTAATCTCAACCAACTCGTAATTTCAGTTACCCAAAATCTATATAATGTAAAGATCGAGTTACAAACCCTTTCACCTAGGCAGTAATTATTCACCGTGTTTGCACTCAGCGGCTACGAGTATTTCTTAGGCTTCCTGTTAATTTCCAGCCTAGTCCCTATCCTCGCCCTCACGGCGTCTAAGGTACTGCGGCCCAAAAGTCGTCCCTACGACCGACGCACTACCTACGAATCTGGCGTCGAGCCGATCGGCGGAGCCTGGATTCAGTTCAACATCCGATATTATATGTTCGCCTTAGTCTTCGTCATCTTCGACGTAGAGACGGTCTTCCTCTATCCTTGGGCGGTTGCTTTCAACCAGCTAGGACTGTTGGCTTTCATCGAAGCCTTGTTTTTTATCACGATCCTCGTTATTGCTCTTGTCTATGCATGGCGCAAAGGAGCCTTGGAATGGTCTTAAGTTCTGACAAATCACAAAAACCTCTAATTGTCAACCCCGCTATTCGCCCTGAAGTCACATCCGAATTGTCAGAGAACGTCATCCTAACTACGGTTGATGACCTCTACAATTGGGCGAGACTTTCGAGCTTGTGGCCGCTGCTTTACGGTACCGCCTGCTGCTTCATCGAATTTGCAGCTTTGATCGGTTCGCGCTTTGACTTCGACAGATTCGGCTTAGTACCGCGATCGAGCCCCCGACAAGCCGACTTGCTCATCACCGCCGGCACAATTACCATGAAGTACGCCCCCATCTTGGTGCGGCTGTACGAACAAATGCCGGAACCCAAATACGTCATCGCAATGGGCGCCTGCACCATCACCGGCGGAATGTTCAGCGTAGACTCCCCCACAGCAGTCAGAGGCGTTGACAAACTGATTCCTGTAGATGTGTACATCCCCGGCTGTCCCCCCCGCCCAGAAGCGATTATTGACGCAATTATCAAACTGCGGAAAAAAATCGCCAACGATTCCATGCAAGAACGGGCCAATTTGCTGCCAACCCACCGCTACTACACCAGACCCCACAAAATGAAAGTAGTAGACGACATTTTGGACGGCAAATATTTGTCAGTTCCCGGCCGGATGGCGCCACCGAAGGAATTGACGGAAGCAATGGGAATGCCAGTACCGCCAGCCCTGCTTGCAGGACAAAAACAGGAGGTAAACCGTGGCTGAGCAAGAATCTGCAATTGTTGAAGCCGGGAAGGTTTCCCAGTGGTTGACTCAGAATGGGTTTGAACACGAAGCTTTAGCGACCGATAATTTGGGCGTGGAGATATTAAAGGTCGATCGAGACTTCTTAATTCCGATGTCAACAGCACTGTATGCCTACGGGTTTAATTATATGCAGTGCCAGTGCGCCTACGACCAAGGGCCGGGAGAAGATTTAGTCAGCGTCTACCACTTGGCTAAGCTGACAGATAATGCTTCCCATCCCGAAGAAGTCCGCGTCAAAGTATTCATTCCCCGCGAAGATCCCAGAGTGCCATCAGTCTACTGGATTTGGAAAGCAGCCGACTTTCAAGAGCGGGAATCCTACGATATGTACGGCATTGTCTACGAAGGACATCCGAATCTGAAACGGATTTTGATGAACGAAGATTGGGTAGGCTGGCCGCTGCGGAAAGATTACATTTCCCCTGATTTCTACGAACTGCAAGACGCTTATTAAGGGAGTTTTGCGAGGGCGGGTTTGAGCATAAAATTGGACTTTTCGGGTTAAGTTTTATGCTAAACTCGCCCTCTGTTTTTTGGCTAATTTTGATTTTTTAGCTGGTTCCTAGGCTCTGCCTGGGAACCGATGTCCAAAAACGCTATTTTCAAAAAAGTATTAGTATGGTTTACGAAACTGCTGGTTTAATAGCTTTACTAAGTATCGTAATAGTTTACCTGCAACTTCGCAGGGGTAAGAAAAAACCAGAGGATAACAGGCCCGAAGCACAGACAGTTGAGCTTAGGCAAATAAACCAGCACTTACAACAAGCAAATAACCTATTTACCGCCTTTATAGTTCAAATCCTGGCAAGATTTAAGCAAAAAGAGGCAGAACTCAAGGCAGCTACTACTGAGAACAATTCTTTGAAGCAGACGGTTCAAAGCCTACAACAACAGTTAGCAAGCGTTGAGAGCGAAAGAGATGAAGTAAGGAAAATTTCAACAAATCTTCGTATTGAAAATATTTACTTTGAACAAAAAATTGAAGAACTAGAAGCTCATAAAAAAGTTCTTATTCAAGAATTGGGTGGTTCTCTCAGCAGTCAAGATATAGAGTTTATAACGTGGGAATTTTTAATCGAGAAAGTTAAAGAGGTTACTAGGCAGCTTAATGAAGTCATAGCCCAAAATCAATCACTCATTCAAACAAATAGGGATTTACAGCAAGAAAGAGACGTTCTGAGGAGAGAGTTAAATCAAGTTAAAGATAATAATACTAGATTGACACAAGATAATCTACAACTCCGAGCTAGCAAAAACTCTTTAGAGTCAGAAATAAGCCGAGCACAAGACCGAATTCAACCTTTAGAGATAGATAATAACCAGCTAGAGCAAGAAAAAACACAATTAGAAAGAGAGCTTTATGAGTTAAATTCATTAAACTCCAATTCATTAAACTCCAATTCACGTCAATTAGAAACAAAAGTTAAGCAACTAGAAGAGAATGCCAGAGAGCTAGAAAAAGCCAAAATAAGTTTAGAGCTACAGCTTAAGGAGGAGAAAAATAGAGTTCCACTTCTTCAGCAAGAAATTGAGAGTTTGAAAAATAAAAATCCGGCTCAGGAAATTAATCGGCTGCTTGCAAAAAGAGCTCAACAAGAGGAGATCATAAAAGAGCTAAGAGAAGAAATTGAGAGTTTGATAATTATAAATCCGGATAATGAGGGAATAAGATTCTTAGAAGATTATAATGATTTAAGTTTATTAGAAAATTATAATGATTTAGTTTATTTCGTTCAAACATCTTTAGGAACTTCAGGTATAGAGGAATTAGATGATTGGGGGAAAACAGAAGAGTTTTACATAGAAATTATCAGTAGACTTTGTTTTATCGATACGATCCTCATAACTAAAATAAAATCCTTGGAATATAAATTCCATCCCGTTTATAAGGAATATATTGCTGCGAGTTTAGATATTAGCTTTAGCTATCCCGGTGATTTTTTGTTTTGGAGTAATGGCGAAATGTGGTGGGAACTAAGTTATTTCTTCAATAATAAGTTGTAATTAATAGTTTATAAATCTAACCCATGAGTTCCAACGAGCGCAAAAAAAAACTAGAATACGGGAATTTTCCGACACTGTATTATAAGTGCGTGGAGGTAATAAAAGTGGCAAAAAATACAATTAAATTACTAGATGTCGTTGCCTTGACAGTTGATGTTCCTGAATACAATCTGTGGCGCGGACAAGTAGGGACTGTGGTGGAAATGTTGGCTGATGGCGCAGCGTTCGAGGTTGAATTTAGCGATCGCAACGGACGCACTTATGAATCTGTCGGGCTGCATCCAGAGCAAATCATGGTGTTGTACTTTGAGCCAGCATCACCCGATCGCAAACTCGAAATGGTTACAGCTTAGCTTTTTCGATCGATCGCCAGCTTAGCCTAGTAGGTTGTAAAATATAAGTGTAAAGCTATAAAAACACCTATGACACTCACTCTCACTCTGACACCAGAAATAGAGCAATACTTAACACAAAAAGCTCAACAGCAAGGGCTTTCGACAGAAGCATACACTCTGCAACTGCTGATAGAACATATTATGCTAAAACAAAAGCAGGCAAAATCGGTTAATCTGCTTCAGTCTTGGATGGATGAAGAAGATGCCGAAGAGCAACAAGAAACAGGTGAGTATCTGATTCAGGCTCTTGATGAAGATCGTTTATCCGATCGCCAGCTATTTCCTATCGAATTAAAAGGTGTAACTTGGTGAGCAGAGTCGTTTTGTTAGATGCAGGCCCAATTGGTTTAGTTACGAATCCAAAACTATCTCCTGAAAGCACCCTTTGTACTCGCTGGTTGCAAACACTTATTACATCCAGTATTCGAGTGATTATTCCCGAAATAGCCGATTATGAAGTCCGTCGAGAATTGCTGCGGGCCAACAAAATAAAGGGTATTGCTCGATTAGATGAATTAGCCAACTCGGTTGAGTATTTACCCATTACAACTGCTGCTATGCGACAGGCTGCAATGTTTTGGGCGCAAGCTCGTCAGCAAGGACAACCGACAGCAGGTGATAAGACGATTGACAGCGATATGATTTTGGCAGCACAGGCGACGACTCTTGATGTTGTGGATGTTGTAATCGCGACAACAAATGTTGGCCATCTTTCTAGGTTTGCGACCGCCGATTTATGGCAAAATATCAATCGAGATTGAGATTCTGGTGCTGATTGGAGAGATAGCTAAGGCAATAAAGGCGCGATCGCAGTTTATAAATATAACCGATGAGTTCTAGCGATCGCAAAACAAGACTAGAATACGGGAATTTTCCGACACCGTATTATAAGATTATAAGTGCCTGGAGGTAATAAGAGTGGCAAAGAATACAATTAAATTACTAGATGTCGTTGCCTTAACCGTTGACATTCCTGAATACAATCTGTGGCGCGGACAAGTAGGGACTGTGGTTGAACTGTTGGCTGATGGTGCAGCGTTTGAGGTGGAATTTAGCGATCGCAACGGACGCACTTATGAATCTGTCGGGTTGCATTCGAGAGTAAATCATGGTGTTGTATTTTGAGCCAGCATCACCTGATATCAAACCCGAAATGGTTACAGCATAAGCGGCACAACTACTTGCGGACTTTATAACAAATTGGAGTTAGAGAAAAAAACTAATATCAACCAGGAAGCAATCGGCTAGTTTTCTGGCTTCATCTATTTCGATCGCACTTTCAGCGACAATAATTTTATCAACCTCTGTTTCCGTTTAAGCAGGTGCAGTTTGAGCGGGTGCGTTTTGGGCGGATGTACCCGGTGGGTTATTGCCGTAAAACAGCCGTCCCCAGCCGGTTTTCGGACCATCTGCCGTCCAGCGACAGGTCAATTCCTGGCGAGAATAGGTCAATCCGCCGCCATCTTCAGAAACGTAGCCGTCCAACAAGTTGCCGAACGGATCGTTGATAATGTAATCGCCGTCTGCGTTGCGACCGATCGCCACAATCATATGCCCGCCTGTAGGCGCCGACGGCGGCCCGTGATGCAGAATAGCAAGGACAGCAGGCAGTCCACTGGCTAGCGATTTATCCAGATCGTCAAAATCGAGATTAGTATTCCAGGTCGATTGAATTCTCAGTTCTGCCAGCGCCTGAGTTTGGGCGGTATGGTCGATCGTCTCGCCATACTTAATCACGTACTGGAAGTAGTCGTCATCCCCGGAAATGTTTGCACCCAGGAACTTAGCCACCATCGCACAACTGGAGGTATTGCCAGTTCGCTCGGCTTGCTCCATATTGTCTCGTTGGGAGAAAAAGGGAACGGGGAGTTTAATTGCGCCGTTGCTTGCCGCCGGGGCAGAGGGAGCCGGGGAGGGGGGAGCCAGGGGAGCAGTGGGCGCGGGGGGAGGAGCGCTCATCATCGGACTTGGGGCGGAGGCCGTTGCACCCATCATCGGTGCTGGAGCAGCAAAGGTCGCCATCATCGGGCTGGGAGCGGCTGCCGTTGCTGCCATCATCGGTGCTGGCGCAGCAGGGGTCGCCATGAGATTGGCGGCACTAGACCCGATATTGCCGACGATCGCGACATCGGGTGCGCTGACAAACCAGACGTGGCGGTTTTCAGGGCCGAGTCCGCGATCGATCGCCACTTGCAGGTGATTGTTGTCAGCTTGAGCATAGGACATCAAGCCAAAGCTGTTGCCGCCACAGACCCAAATCTTAAAATTATCGGGCAACAATGATGAATGTTGGGGACTGGGACTGAGCTTGAATTCGGTATTCTGGCGAACTTGCAGAATGCCCGCAGCCCCTGGGACAGGAAAGGCGGGGGCCGGAGTCCCCCAAAGCTGTTGCTGTTGGGGGGGGCCGACGGGTTCGGGTCGATCGAACAGGGTTTTATCGGTGGCGACAGTGTTGGCTGTATTAATAATTTGCTGGATTTGCTCGTTTTCTTTGGCTTGCGGCTGCAACGTCGCGATGTAGTTTTGTACGTCGTTCTTGATGATACTTTCGACCCGGCCCGCAAAGTTCGCATAGCCGTCGATATGGTCGCCCAGGTTGTCGTAGGGACCACTCAATTGCACGTACTGCCAGCCTTCAGCCTTGAGGTCTTCGGCCATTTTGCGATAATCTCGCCAGCGATCGCCATAGCGATGAAACTCATCTAGCGCCGCAGTGACGGCAATCACCTGACTTAAGAAAAAGGGGACGTAACGAAACCAATCGCGAAAGTATTTATTCTCGTTAGACAGTTGCATATTAATCCCCACCAGAGCAGGCAGCAGCACCCCGCTAATAATCGTCGTCAGACGCAATCGGTAGTGCATCCGGCGGCACTGATCCGCTTTTTTATCCGCCCACACTACCTGATCGATCCAGCGCTGTTTGAGCGACTGTTTGTAGAGGTTGGGGAGTTTCAACTGTTCGACTAAGCTTCCCAACTCTTCGCGCAGGTATTGTTCGTAGGTATTTTTCTTAGCCATCGGGATGTCCTGTTAGAGGGTTGATTAACAGTAAGACTTTTTCTGACATTTGCTAACAATCACTTACATTTGCCTTCTTGTCTTCATGTCATATAGAATGAATTTAGCCACTCAGATGTAGGTGAAAAACCTTGGTAGTACGCAACCGCTATATAAATAAGTTGCCTCTACATTATCAAAGCAAATAATCAGATTGGCTAAGAGCTGTAAGCGATAACCAAGCTGAAGGCAAGAATATAAGTGCTTGTAGAAATTTCTACGGGCATCGGTTGATACGCCTTGGTTGAGATATGATCTCAACTTATGTATTTGTTAGCAAATGTTAGCAAAAAAGTATCGGTACATCTGAGGTTGATTAACAGCATTCAGTCCCGGATTTCGGATACTCAATCGAGTCAGCATGATTAACTCTCAACCTAGGGGCGCACGGCCGTGCGCCCCTAGTTTCAACTTTCAACTTTTAAGTTTTCAGGCGGTAAATGGTACTCTGTCCACCGTAGGAGCCGTCAAAATCCGTATCGCTTTCCCACCCAAAGCAAGCTTTAGAGGATGAGTTGGAGAGGACTCGACTGCAACCATCGGTCAGTCCAATCCCAATGTGTGCTTCTCCATCCGCAACCACCAAATCGCCCGCTTTCGCCGATTCTCTCGACACCAGTTGTGCTCGCCCTTGTTTGAGCGCGTCCAGGACTGCGGGAACGTCATTGGGATTGTCGCCAAGTGGGCTGAGGCCTGCATCCTGCATGACTTTGTTGACCGTCCAGGCGGAGGCGTTGTTGTCGCCATCCGGGCCGTCGGCCGTAGACATTCCCTGCAGTTTGAGGGTGGAGGCGAGGATGCGAGCATTCAGGTCGGCGATCGCGGTTTGCTGCACCGCAGCGCTGGCAGAGGGGGCTGCTGCAAACGCGGCAGCCGGCTGGGCAAAAGCCATTTGCGTCGGTGCCGGTGGAGGCGCAAACGCGACCTCCGGCTGGGCCACAGTCGGCTGAGGCATTGGCGCACTCGGTGCGGGTGGGGGTGCAAAGGCGGCGGGATGTTGGGCGAACGCGGTTTGCGGCATCGCGGTATTCTGAGGGGGGACTGGTGCGATCGAGGGTTGCCCTGGAGCGTTGAAAGCCGCAGGTTGCGCTGGGATTCCCATTGCTCCAAAGCCATTGTGAGGCGGGTTGGCAGCCCCGTAAGGCGGCTGTTGAGGCCCAGGAGTGGGCTTTGCAAACAAGGTTTTATCGGTGGAAACATTCTCGACGGTTTTCAGGATTTGCTTGATTTGCTCTTGCTCCTTAGCCTGTTTTTGCTGCAACGCCGTGATATAGTTTTGTACGTCATTCTTAATCAAGCTTTCGACCCGACCTGCAAACAGGGTATAGACATCTTGGTGGGTTGTAGATTCGTTGTTCTGGGTCCGGGGTTTGAGGGCTTTCGAGTCTTCGACGCTGACTTCGGACATCCCACTGCCCGACAGGGGAGGCGGACTATCGTCTTCTTCGTGGGTTTTGTAGCGATAGGGGCCGCTCAATTGCAGGTATTGCCAGCCTTCTGATTTGAGGTCTTCGGCTAGTTGTCGGTAGTCGCGCCAGCGATCGCCAAAGCGCAAAAATTCTTCCGTTGCCGCACTGACTGCGATAATTTGGCTCAAGACAAACGGGACGTAAGAAAACCAAATGCGAAAGTATCCCTTATCTTTGTCCTGTGGAGTGCCCAGTTGAAAGTTAATTGCAACTAGGGCCGGCAACAGTACACCACCGACGATCGTCGTCAGGCGCAAGCGATAGTGCCAGCGACGGCATTGTTCGGCTTTCTTATCCGCCCAAACCAATTGATCGAGCCAGCGACTTTTGAGCGACTGTTTGCAAAGATCGGTTAGCTCCAGTTGCTCGACCATATCGGTCATTTCTTGGCGCAGGTAGTCGTAATACGAGGTCTTTTTCGCCATGTGGGCTTCTGTTTGGATGCGCTATATTGTTTAGATCCGCATCGTGGCTGCGAAATCGGAGTTGTTCACCCCCTTTAGGATCGCGAATTAAATAACTTACAATTTTAATTGTTATTGTGGGATGGGCGTCCCGCCCGTCCAAAAAGGACG
>NZ_JAUBOV010000043.1:0-61541 GCF_036700405.1 Microcoleus sp. T3_D1 | reverse complement strand
CATACGAAAGGCTGATTCCTTGCTCCGCCTACACTTTAAGCCGCTAGGCTTTCCGTTTTCGCGGAAACGGGTCGCACGTTGAGCAGATATTCTCTGATTTCGTACCCAAGTAATTCGCCTTGCTGATATTCGACCCCATAAATTTCAGGTTTCTCTAGTTGTTGAAGGTCGAATCGAACTAACTCCATCGCAATACTATTTACGGGTGCAAATTTGATGAATTTGTTGACCCAGGTCAGCGTAGTATCTACTCGATGTTTTAAGCTAGGAGCTAGCCAACCTTTCGGACGAATGCGATTTAGGAAACGCGCTTGACGGTAGCGGGTATGTCTAGCTCGACGACTTCTACGGATAGCACGACGAGAATCCAAGCTAGCTTTAATTGCTTGTCCTCTGTGATTTAGCTCACCTACGAAGATGATATTTTCACCTTTTAGTAGCGCAATTCCCGTAGTTTTACTACCGGGATCGAGTTTGATCTCGTAGCTTGCGGGGCGGAACGCCATCGACTGTTCAGTTGTATTGACAGCACGTTTAAGAATGATGGTAAATGGGTATCTACGGAAGACCGCAGCTTCGCCATTTGAGAGTAATCTTCTAGCCACGGCAGGATGAACGGGATGTAGTGGTTGTTTATTTGGGTCCAGTACAAAGGTATAGTTTTGCATGAAATTCTCCCTTGCGGGGTAATGTTTGCTTCGCCAATATTTCAAGAGCTTGTTAAGCTAACAACACTGTTTCAGTGACCGTAAAACTGTTTAATTGTTAGCGACAGAGCAGAAGACTAGCACGCATCTAAGGGTGTCGTGACTCTCGAAATGTAGTCAGTTAAGACTGTGGCTGGTCAGAATGGCTTACTGGATTTCTCCGGCAAGCCTCATGCATTTAGGCTGAGGTTCCTGACGAGTACAAGTCTGAAAAATGCACCCCTAAAAACCGCGGTAGCGGTTCACACATTTTAAGAATAGGGAGTGGGGAATGGGGAGTGGGGAGTAGCTTTTTATAATTAGAATCGCTCTGGAAGCAATGTTGAACAATTGCCTATTTGTTTGATAACTTTTATGAAGTGAGTTCGTTTCCGGTTGCATTGGAATGGGAGTGGAGGTCAATAATTCCACATTCCCCCCCACTCCCATTCCCCCATTCTTAAAATGCTTCGCACAGCAGCAGCCCCACCTGCTTGAGTAAAGCTTTATTGCCATCAGGGCATCCCGACTGAATCAAACATTTAGGACAGCCAGAACTGCAAGAACAACTGCGGGCTAACTCAGCAGCCGCATGAGCTAATTGAGGGAGAGAACGAAAAATAGCTTCGGAGGTTCCCGAACCCCCTTCTGCTAAATCGTAAAAGAGTCCTGCATAGTCATTTGCACCTCTCTTCTCTACCAGAAAATTTACATCATTAGCTGAAGCCAAAATAGTCAGAGGTAAAGCTGCTAAAATTTGATGACCGAAACTGTGAATAGCCAACAAATTCGCGGGGTACTCCCACAACTGCTGATATCCGGGAGGAATCGGCTGTTGAGACTGAAGCAATTCCTGGCGAGTAGCTGTTACTACGTGTTGCAGGTAACATTCAACCGGGGAATTAAAACTAATTTGCAGTACAGGAGTCGCAAATTTGATTTCGTAAGGTTGCTCAAAGTTTACCTCATTAAGAACCGAGGTTAGCTCAGCCGAGCGAGTTCTCTTGCCACAAACAGGACAGGCAGTACATTTTGATAAAGGCTCTCGGTAATTGACGCATTTTCTATTGAGACAAGTTAACTGGTAATTGCGAGTCAATAATTGATAACCCGTGACAAGTTGGCTAATTTCTCCCCAAGCCAGTTCCAGAATAGCTTGAGCTGGAATTGCATTACTATCCGTTGAATTGGTTTGAACATTTCCTTCAACTTCTGGAATAACCAACGGGATTTGTTGAGGCAAACTCAAATTCTGTTTGAGGCTGGTATCAGTGTGGCTAATCGCTACAGTAAACAGTCGAGTTTCAGGGGTGTTTTGCAAAATAGCTTTGCCATTCAAGAGTGAGCGCGAAGTATAAGTCACCAAACAGCCGTCTGAGTTTTGCGTGCGGTAAATAGCACCAGGAAATACCTCTCGATAAGCAATCTCCGCACTGAGGAGTTCAATCTCTTCTTGAGTATCCGCATCCACCAGTTGTATCGTGCTAGCACCCGTTCCCCCTCGAAAGTTTACATCTTTATGGGGAAAGCCTTTAGCCCATAATTTATCCCGGCTTCTGTGAAGAACACCTTGCTCAATTAAAGCCGTTGCAATTATATGAGCGCTCTTGCCAAAGTAGTGCTTGAGCTTACTGGCAGGAATGCCTGTTTCGACAGCCGCGCACATCAAATGTTTGGCAATATCTATGGGATAATTCGCATTAAAGCTCACCAATTCAGATTCGGCCGACAGCAACAATTCAGGGCGCTCGGCAAAATAGTTATCCAAAGGTGATTGTGCAATGGGAATGAAGACAACTAAACCGGAGTTTGCGCGACCAGCCCTGCCAGCCCTCTGCCTAAAAGCTTGCAAGCTTCCCGGCCATCCCCTAATAATAGCAAAGTCAAGTTGAGGCAAATCAATTCCTGCTTCGAGAGCGCTAGTGCTGAGGATACACTTAACTGTTCCTGACTGCAAAGAGTTAATAATTTCCATGCGGCGTTCGCTTGTTAAACTGCCGTAGAAAATTGCTACTTGCGACTCAATTCCCGAGTTAGTTTGAGTTACAGCTTCTTGCTTAAAAGTTGCCCACAAGTTCTTAATTGCTTGTCTGCCGTTACCGAAGCAAATTCCGCTTTTCCCTTGCTGCAACAAAAACATAATAATGCGAGCAACATCGGAATTAGCATCATGAGTCGGTTTAGTAACAATTAATTGCCGTTCTGGGACAGCAGCTCCGCTAGAGTTAATCCAAACTAACCGCTCTGATTTATTGATATTTCGCTTTCGACTTCTACCAGATAGTAACTTCGCTAATTGAACGGGATTGCCAACGGTAGCACTCAACATCAGGAATTGCAGTTTGTGAGAACAACCTCCGCGCTCGTCTACTGCCAATTTTAAGCGGCGAATTAAGCTAGCCATGTTAGCTCCGTAAACTCCGTTAAAAGTGTGAGCTTCATCTAAAACAATATAGCGGAGGCGACTTAAAAAGTGCTGCCAAGGCTGACTCCAGTGAACCCCTTTCAGCGCATAGTGAATTAACTCTGGTGTTGCGCTGATTATGCTAGGATTTTTAGCCAATAATTGTTCTCTGGTTTGGGGAGGAGTATCGCCAGTTAGAAGGGCAAGGCGCGGGCGCGCAGGCTCAGGAATCAGTTGGAGCAAATCGGCAAGTTTTTGACTTTGGTCGGCTGTTAAAGCTTTCAAGCCATAAATAGAGAGTGCAGTAAATTGATGTTGGAGAATGCCCTCTAAAATAGGCAAGTACGCACTTAAAGATTTGCCAGAAGCTGTTGCTGTGCTGAGGATGACATCTTTGCCCTGGCGCACGGCTTTGAGTGTTTTAATTTGGTGCGAATAAAGCTGTTGAATGCCTTGGCGGTGCAAAGCAGAAATTATTGAAGGCGGCAAGTCTTGAGGAATTTTGTAGAGCTTAGGAGTTGTAGCAGTCGCGATTGTCTGATAAATAACCTCTTCGCCTAAAAACTCACACAAATCGGCTGTTGCAGTTGGCTGCAAGTGGCTTGCTTCTGGGAAGTTATTTTGGTGAAAATCATGTCTGGCTATTAGTTGGGAAAGAAGGTTGATATAATTGGGAGGCATTGGTCACTCTAAGAATGAATCTTTTCTCTCTTACTACCGATAGGTAGGAAAAAGAACGAGAGAAGAAATTAATAAAAAAACTGGGAGTCGGACTGATTTTGGTAGCAATTATGGGTTTGGGTTCAGGAACCAACAAAGCGGTAGACTTCCACCTCACTGCGCGATTACAACGAGCTAATTACACTTATCTGTCAGTAGTTGTTTTAAGCGTTCGGCCACTGCACCAATCAACACCTTCTTGCGTCTAGCTGGAATCCAAATAAAATGGTATCTAATAAGCGTTACTGATGTAATCTTTAGTCTGTATTTATCTTGCATATTGATTGTCGTTAAGTCGTCAACATCTACAATAACCTCGT
The DNA here is from genome assembly GCF_036700405.1 of Microcoleus sp. T3_D1. Classification (NCBI taxonomy): domain Bacteria; kingdom Bacillati; phylum Cyanobacteriota; class Cyanophyceae; order Oscillatoriales; family Microcoleaceae; genus Microcoleus; species Microcoleus sp. T3_D1. Next base: position 57,411 of record NZ_JAUBOV010000043.1, on the reverse strand, counting down.
ACAATAATTTAAGGAGGTGGTGCAATTTGCTTTTAAGCTTCAAATACAAACTTAGACCTAATCAGCAGCAATCCCAAAAACTAATCCAGTGGCTCGATATGTTGAGAGCGAATTACAATTGGTGCTTGCGTGACAGGATTGATGGTTGGCATCAGCAGTTTATTTGCGGTGATTATTGCGACTTGAGGACTCAGGTAGAAATAACGCCTTTGACTTGCGGTATTACTAAAGGAACCCAACTCGCCAACCCCTGGAAGGAGGGCGGCGGTAAAGCCCAAAAAGAAGGATATAAAGATACATCTCCTAAGCGGTCAGCATCATTAATGCAAGATGCAAATCTGCAAGAGTTAAAAGAGGCAAGACCTTGGTATCAAAGTATTGATATTGGAGTATTGCAGTCAATTCCAGCCAGAGTTAATGAATCCTTTAATAAGTTTTTTAAGGGCGCAGGGTTTCCGAAGTTTAAGCGCCGTCACGATTTCAAATCGTTTAGCTACAAACCAGGAAGAATCAAGATTAAAGGTAACAAAGTTGACCTCCCTAAAATTGGGTGGCTGCGTTTCTACAACTCTCGCCTTATCCCCGAAGGATTTGAGATTAAAACCGTAACCATCAGACAGAAAGTTGATGGATGGTATATCTCGGTCAGGATAGAAAACAAAGATATACCAGGCTTCCCAGTAATTCCAGATAGTGAAATCAAAACTATCACTGGCTGCGATATGGGGTTAGGTAAATTGGTTTATCTCTCTGATGGCAGCGCCATTGATAATCCGCGATTTGCTACCCACAAGAAAGCTAAGCGTTTGATGCGAATCAGACAGCGACGGGTTAGCCGTAAGCAAAAAGGTAGTAAGAATCGCAGTAAAGCTCAACTTAGAGTGAGCAAGCTGCACAATAAAATTCAACAGCGTCGCGAATCTTACCAGTGGGATGTAGCTAATCGGATTATTAAAAGATCCGATGCAGTTGTAGTTGAAGATTTACAGATACAAAACATGATGAAGCGGTGCAAACCTGTTAAATCTGAATCTGGTAGATTTCTCCCCAACGGTCAATCGGCTAAACGTGGTTTAAATAGTTCTATCGCTGATGCGAGTTGGTATGCGTTAACTCAAAAACTTGAATATTTGGCTGTGAAGTCAGGCAAGAAGCTGTACCGAGTTAACCCAAGGCATACCAGTCAAACTTGTAGCAAGTGTAAGCATATTGATAAAGATAGCCGCAATGGTGAAAAGTTTATCTGTACCAATTGTGGGCATATTGATGATGCAAATTTGCAAGCTGCAAGGAATGTGAAAGTTAAGGCGATAGAAACCTACAAGTTGAATATTGTCAAAAAGATTAAATCGAAAATGGTACGGCGGGACTCGTCGAAACCAGTACAGTTGAATCTCTTTGAGGTTGAATTGTACGAACGCTCGTCAGTTAACACGCTGCCTTTAAAAGGCAAACGGCGTGTGGGCGAGAACCCACAGGGCAAGCAATTGTCTCTTTGGGGTATTTAGAGCGAAATCTCTAAAGAATCCCATCCCCTTTAGGGGTGGGAGTGTCAACTTACAGATTATCCACTACCTCCGGTTGAGCAAATCTTGGGCTTTCTCGTTTGGATGATGCAGGAAAGTTGAGCTGCTATTAAACAGAAATAGCGACCTAGTGTGATAAATAAACTCAAAAACTTGTTTAATAAATTAATGAGAAAAACAACTGCTTTATCACTACAGTTAATTAAGACTTACGCATAAACTCTATCTGTAGGGTACGCCGCCGCGTACCTTACTGCTACCAATAGTATTGCAAAGCAGTTTTTGCCTCCAGGATTGTTAATGAAAGACTGCCGAATTAACTCGGCAGCGCTTTCCTGTTATTTAAGGTGAGTGAGTTGAGTGATGCTGAGCAAAGCAGGCAACATCGAGTCAGGCTTATCTCCTGTTTTGAGAGCAATTTCTAAATCAAACAAAATGGAGAGCGATCGACTTAAGAAGTTCGCAGATACTTCCTTAACCTCCTGCTTAAGGAAATACAGCCGTTTGGGGTTACTAATTCCGCACATACTAGCAATTTCGCTATCAGAACGTTGTTGGTCGGAATTGATAGTAGCTTTTACCCACAGCCAAGTTTTAAACTGAGTTTGGAGAGTGGCAATAATTGCTAAAGGAAACTCTGCCCGAGATAGCAATTCATCAAGCACCTTAATAGCCGCCACTGCTTGACCTTTTAAAAGAGCTTCGGCAAGTTGAAAACAGTTGGCTGTGGTAGCTGGAACGAGGATTTTAGCAGCTTCTTTCGTAATGCGATCGCCTGCTGCATAAATGGCTAATTTCTCTAGTTCACTGACTCTTCTAGCAGAATCGTTGCCAATCGCTACCGCTAGATAACTGACAGCATCTCTGGCAATTGAGAGATTCATCTGTTTAGCAGTAGCAGCGATCGCACTTTCAATCAAATCGGTACGCCAAGGGGGAATGAGAGTAAACTCCTTAAGTTTACCAAACTGCAACAAATGCTTGACTACCTTGAGCCGTTTGTCGATAACAGCAGCAGTGAAGACTAAGTGCGTTGTAACAGGTAATTGGGGCAAAATTTGCAGCAATTCTAGCCCCATTTCTCCAAATTGCTTGAAATCGCAATTTTCAACGACAATAAGTTTGTTTCCACCGCCGAAAGGAACTGAAGCAGCAGCAGAGAGGGCTGCATCCAGGGAAGAAGCATCGAAGCGGTGGATGTTGAAATCTCGCCAGAGAGGATGAGTTTGAGTCTTAAACTTTTCAACTTCTCGTTCAATTGCGTAGGTATCATTCCCAATTAGGATGCTAATCATGCTGCTAATTCCTCCTGTTGTTTGACAGTTACAGTAACAGAGCGGCCTAAAGCTTTAGTAACGATCCGCTGCACGGATTCAAGGTGACTCTGAAACTTGTTCGCGTATTTTCTTTCTACTGCTAACACACATGAATCAGCAGAAAGTTCGGCAATTTGAGCGCGGTTTAAGAGGCTACGATTGCCTGGTTTCGCTGCTGCTACTACTTGCGCCCAAGTTGTCTCAAAGTCAGGAGAATCTGCCTCTATTTTTTGAGGAGTTTTATCAAATTTGTCAGGCTGATTAGATTGGGAAGTTGCCGGCAACCGCGTTTCGGGGGCAGCGGGTTTGCTTGACAGCATCAAGTTCAGCAGACAGACTTCTAACCAGGTAGCAGCATTGGTGCTAGTTCTCAATTGAAATTCTGATTTTTGCAATTGTGTACAAGCCGCATCAATTGTTTCAAAATCGAGATGAAGAGCGAGCGAGCGCAGTTGTGAATAGCCTACTGGCCCTGCAATTAAATTCTGGCAGTGGCGCGTTGATTTGACAATGAGCAAATCTCTCATTGCTGCTAGCAAGCTGCTGAGAATCAGTTTGGGGGTTTTGCCGCTGTCAATGAGCGTTCTCGAAGATTGCAGTACGCTTAAGGTATCGCCAGAATGAATGGCTTTGAGAAGGGCGATCGACTCTTGCTCGCTGATATTGCCAGATACTTCTGCAACTTGAGTTAGGGTAATCTCTGAGTTTAGCAGTGAAAGCTGAGAGAGTAATTGCAAGGCATCTCTTAACCCTCCGTCGCAGGTGCGAGCGATCGCCCGCATGGCCTCACTTGCGATCGCAATAGATTCAGCGGAGCTAATTTTGTGCAATTGTCCGACAATAGCATCAACTGACAAGGCTCGGAAGTTAAAAGTTTGGCAGCGGGAGATAATTGTCGGCAGGACTTTATATGCTTCAGTCGTACAGAGAATAAACACCACATGAGCCGGAGGTTCTTCAAGGCATTTGAGGAGAGCATTTTGAGCGCTGGTACTGAGTTGGTGGCACTCATCTAAAATCCAGATGCGGTAAGGGCTCATCGCTGGCGCAAAGTTGCTGTGTTGTATTAATTCTCTGGCATCATCCACGCCATTGTGAGAGGCAGCATCGATTTCAGTTACGTCTAAGCTTGAACAGGAGTCAATGGTTTTGCAGCTTGAACATTCCCCGCAAGGAGTGGCGGTTGGCTTTTTGTTATTCAAACAATTGAGTGATTTAGCAAGGATGCGAGCGGTTGAGGTTTTGCCTGTTCCTCTGGGGCCAGTAAACAGGTAAGCTTGAGCAATTTTGTCGGAGGTGATGGCATTGGTCAAGGTTGTTTTGATGGTGTCTTGACCCACTAATTCTTGGAGGCTTTTGGGTCGGTATTTGAGGTGCAGTGGTTGGTACATTTTGAGTCGTTAGAATACTTCTGGTAACTATTCCCCGATAGGGGAGGCGTGAGCCGTGCCTGAAATTAAACTCATATTTTTTGCAGGAGAGGGCATCAAATTTAGATGCCACTCCCACATGCACGACTATTCTTGCGGAGCGACAATATATTCGCACTCTAAAGCCTCTGTACCCGACGCAGGCGTTCCAAACGGTGCAATCAGTAGGGGAGCGGTAGGAGTTGCCATTAACACCCGCAAATCAGAGCTGGAAATCGCTTTGACTGTATCAATCAAATAGCGGATGTCGCACTTGAGACAAAACTCACAGCCCCAGAATTTAGCATCAACTGTTTCAGTTCCTGAACTGAGAGTATTGTTGAGTGATGCTCGCACTTGTTGGGCATCTAAATCGAATTCTAAAATAGCTGTTAGGTGAGACTTGTCGCTGTGAGAAGCTAACCTCTCTAAGGCTTTTAAAAAGCTCAGCCTCTCAACCACCACTTGATGGCTAAATTGATGTCGATAGGGAGCGATAATTTGGTCACAAATTGGATATTGCCCTTCTAGCAACTTCGTTGTCAACCGCCAATTATTCCACTCGAATGCGACAAAATTACTAGGTTGCTCTGGCAAACCTTCATAGTAAATCGTAACTTTGTCAGCAGAATTCAAAGAACGCTCCAATAACCGGAGTACCTTAGCAGGGACAGTAAAATTAACTACTTGACGGCTCAAAAGATAGGAATTGCTGCTTTCGTTCAATCCTAAAACCATTGCTACCCGATGCCCATCTGTCGTCCAAACTCTCAGTTGATCGAGTCCTCTGTCTGCGTCGTGACTGAGTTGAAAATTCCCTCCTGTTAAAATGCGTTTGTTTTCCTCAGAACTTACAGCAAATAAGCTAGCTTTTAGGACAGAAATTAACACGCTAGCAGGAAGCGTTAGAAGTTTCTGTTGAACGCTGGGGATAGCCGGAAATTCGTCCGCAGCTAGCCCGCGAATGGCGTGCTTGCTTCTTGACGCACTCAGAGTGGCACTGACTGATGGAACGTGGCTTCCTTTAATAATTTCAGAAGAACTCTTTAAGGTAAGGCTGCCGTTAGGAAATTTTCCCAGAATGTCAGCAAGTATGGGTGCGGGGAGGGTAAGCTTTCCAGATTGATTGACATTCGCACCAAAGCTCACTTGCATTCCAAATTCTAAGTTGTAGGCAGTTAGATGCAAATGTTGAGTTTCTGCATCAGCTTCAATCAAAACATTGGACAAAATGGGATGGCTGCTATTGCTGGGAATGATGCCTTTCAGGGCTTGTATATAATCGTTGAATTCTCTTGAATCGCAGGCAAGTTCAATAGCTGATGGGAGAGTAGAAGGGGAAGGCAATATCGCCTCATTTGACAATGTTTCTAGAGAAGGAGCTTCGACGGCTGGAAGTGCTGCAAAATTTGTGCAAGTTTGCGAAGTTTCTACTTTTTGTGGAGAGATTGTTAAGGGTTCGCAAACCGAGTCAGTTTCAGTTGTTGGTTTGACTGATTTCTTCACAGTTTTGGCAGAATTACGTGCTGTGGCAGTCGAGCGTTTTTTCTTAACTGTTCTCTCCAAATTTTCCTCTTGAGGCGGTGTTCCTGTTAGTCGAGATTTTGCCATAATTAGCCTGGTGTCAGGGGTGCGATTGGCCGCTGCGGTAGCAGCACTTATTCAGGTTGTTGAGAAAGAGGAGTGGGAAGGGGAAGGAGAAGGAGAAAGAGAAGGAAAAGAATAAGGGGAAGGAAAAGAATAAGGGGAAGGAACCAACGCTTAAAAGTATAGGATTCAAGGGTAGACATTTTGTATCTAACTCGGTGGGTATCGATACAATTATTGATTTTTTGAACGTTGCTATCAACCCAAAACTAAAGTTTTTTTCTCCATTTTTACCTTCTGCTTCGCCTTGCCTTTCCGTTTCCCTTTCTTCTTATTTTATAAATAGGACTTACGCACAGACTCTACTTGTAGGGTGCTGATGGCACAGGTTACTACTACAGATAGTGTGAAAATTGACTTATGCAGCGTAAGTCCCGATGGAGAAGCTTTCTGAAAGTTGAGCGTTAGTGACTGTTTTTTAGAAAGGTATGGACCTGTTAGTTGAGGACTTTACCTGTTAGTTGAGGACTTTACCTGTTATAGCAACAGCCAAGACGGTTAGGACATTCTTAATCGCTGAAACCATTGCTATTACTGCTTCTTCCTTCTTCCTTCTGCTATAGTTGAAGACTTTACCTCTTGGTTGAGAAGTTTACATTGTACTTGAGAATTTTATTGTTTGAGTACGAGTCATTGGGGGCAACAAATAATATCCGATATCGGCAGCGGCTTGCACCGACATAATAAAGTCGATGGTACTCTTTAAGTTTCTGTTGCCTGCTCAAATCTTGACCGATTAACAATCTGCTGAAAAGGTCGCTTCCGTCAATGCCAACTTCATCAAAAGTGCTGCCTTGCGAATTGTGAATAGTCAGAGCAAAGCAATTGTTAATTTCTGCAAACAAGTCATCTTTGAACCAGTAATATTTCCTCCAAAGAAATCCATTGCGTTTAGCACTCTTTAGCTTTTCTTTAAGTTCAGCCTGGTAGCGCTTATTTTCAGACTCGTGCAGGACAAAGATTTGCCGAAATAAACCGTCATCAGTCACAATTTTTAGCAGCCAAACTCGATAGCCTCCGTGCTGGTTAATCTCAACTTCCTTGACGGTAAATTCCGTTGAAGTCGGCAAAATTACGGTTTTGCCGTCAGGTGCCATGACGGGTTTTTTGGTAATTAGCCTTTCTCCCGGTACAAATCTGGGTGCAGCTTGACCGTAGACTTGTTCTCTGATAAGCTGATTGTAGTATCTGACTCGTTTGTTAGTCCAGCACAGAATTCTAAAACGATCGGGATTTTGACTAAATTCTAGATCGATCGTTTTGACTGCATATTGTAGCAGCGTTTCTGATTTGACTTTGAATGCACCGTTTGACTTGTCTCCTTTTTTGTATTTAGAGTGTGGCAAAAATATGTCTGTTTTGCTATTGACAAAAGAGCGGCATTCTGTTATGAAATCGAGCACAGGGCTTTCCCCTGCTTGCCTGACAACTTTGGTCAGTACAGCTTTATTGGTAATGCTGAAAGCAGGCGACTTTTTGTCTCCTACAGGATTGAGTTGAGCGGGGTCGCCCATTAAAATTAGCTTGCGGTGATTGAAGAATGTGCGTTCAAAATTGCGTTCTATCCATTTCCACAATTCGCTTCCAACCATCGAACATTCGTCGAGGAAGATGATATCGTAGAGGTGAAGGCTGCTGGAACTTGTCTGTTCCAAAGCTTTTTCTTGTTCTTTTCTGACCATGCCTAATCCTAAAAGTTGGTGTATTGTCATAAAATCTACTCCGAAAATGCCTTGAGACGCTGCCATTTTTCTGAGAATGCCGACTGCTTTGTTAGTAGGTGCTGTGAGGGCAATGCGTTTGCTTTGACTCAAGAGTTCTTGGATAATTTGAAAGACGATTGTGGATTTTCCAGTTCCTGCGTAGCCGCACAGCAAGAAGAATGACTCGGTAGTGGTTAGAAAGCTTCTTAATTTGTCGATGGCTTGCTGCTGTTGCGGTTTGAGCGTGAAGGGAAATTGTGTAAGTTTCTGGGGTTGTTCGAGTAAGGTTTGAATCATTAGTTAGCGTCCATTACTAATTTTCTCAACCTCTGATTAAGCGTTAGCTTGACGGGGGAGTCTTTCAAGAGTAGGTTTTTTAGATTCCGGGCAAGGAAGATTCCTAAGTCTTGTTAGTAAAACTTTTAAGACAAATAGGAAATTTTTCTGTTTTTTGTCCCAGCAAAAAAGCACCGTTTACACCTTACGGAGTGCTCGCTACTTCCCACTCATCTCCTAAATGGCATCCTTTCTAAATCAAGTTTAACAACTTTTTCCAGAGCTTCAAGACGCTTGTTTAATGTTTTATGTCGGGGACATTCTACAGCATACTCATATTTAGAACCTGTATGTTGCAGTTCATAAATTTGGCACTCAATTAAGTTGCTCAAGTTGCCGACTAGCTTTTTGACAGGTATTAGCCACGCTTTAGCTAACGCTTTAGTACGGAACCCAATCCAAGCTGTAAAGTAGGAGCCGTCTTCGCTAATTTGATAAGCCACATTGGGCGATAATTTAACCAGGGGTTCGATGCGGACAATACCCAAACCTTTGAGTTCTCTCAAGCTGTAACTTAGGAGTTCTCCGCTGTTCCACTGGATGTGAAATGGACGTGGCTCTTCAACGTTCAAGTGTTGGACTCTCCCCATTCGTTGAACTCCTTCTCGGTGCTGTAAAATGCAATCTCCCTCTCTAAATCCGTAGAAGCCTTGTTTCTTTGTTAGGTTTTCTAACTGCTGCTTCCAGGCTTCTTCCCAAGCTATGTGAAAGTCGAGAAGTTGGTAATTTTCTTCGCTCAATTGTTGAGCTATTTTTTCTTTTAACTGCTGTTTGTAGATTGGCATAGCGAATTCTAAAAAGTTGTCTGGTACTTCGAGAGCTAAATGCGTTTTAGCTCTGATTATGATATCGGTAACAGATAAATAGCTGGCGGCTTTTAATTGCTGGGGTGTCGGGATATCTATGGTACAAATTGTCGGGTAGCCGGGAAACAGGTTGATAGGAAAGTGATACAATTGGTCGAGAGCAGAGATGAGAATGTGCTGTTCAGTGAGCGATTCTACTTTGAAACGAGTTGTGTTACTAAATTGTATCTGTTCGGAATTAGCGAGTACGATAGTTGTGCAAGCTGGAAGTTCTCCCGCAGTATTTTGAGGAATAAACTGAGGCACGAGGGAGATTTTAAGGACGCGGATTTCATCAAGGCTATAAGTCCAAAAAAATGCCTTTTCGCCCGAACTTGCGTCCCAAATAATTGTCACAAGTTTTTCATTTTTGTTGAGAGAAGTAACAATACCGTATTGGTTGCCTGTTTTTACGATATCGTTTAATTTGAAGGGATGTTCTTCAGCAGGTGCATCCGCGAGAAAAGGAAAAATTACTGCAATCACTTCTTGGATTTGAGGGGAGTGCTGGCTGGCTGATTCAGGAAAGGTTTTGTGGGGGTTAATATTAGAATTGTTAGTATTCATAACGGTAAAAAGTTGGTTATCCCTTAACTTCTCCCGCTAGGGGGTAGCTTTTAACTTAGAGCGTTTCTCAAGCAATGGTTCTTGCTTATTGCATTGCCGGAAATGACTTAGCTGTTGTTATAGGGGAGACTCTGTTGCTGCAATCGCCAACTATACTGGTATCAGCCAGCCCTAGAATCGCACAGCTATCAACTTTAGGATTATTCCTCATATAATTATTAGAGAAATCGATACAAAATGCGATGGCTCTGGAGCGTCAATTAAAACTCTAATAACAAGCTCTAATTAGTAGAGTTTAACAAACCCGGTTTTGAGCATCTATCACTCCAGTTAACAGCCCCCAGTAGATAAAAAATTACCCCAGCTATCAGTAGGAGCTGTAGCTGGGGTAATTCGCCCGAAAGCGGATATATTAATCTAACGCAGCTATATCGATTAATTCGATTTCACATAGAGCTGCGTCGTTATTCTTTAGGCAAAGTAGGCTTTGGTGGGATGTCAAAAACAATCACAAATGTGAATTCTTTGACAAACCGTTGCAAAACCCGAAAATGATCGTCTGCATCCCTCCTCCTGCGAAATCGCGCCACAACAATACGCTGACAATTAGGAAGCAGCTTAATGATGCACCACGGATGCAATCTCTCAAAATAAGTCATTTTAACCTCACCAGCGACAGTAACAGGTTGCGTTCTTTTTTCCTTGCTTGCCATTACGCTAGTTGAGAGAATATTCTTCAAGACAGGTCACGCTGACCTTGACAATTAATTAGGTTTGTGCTTTAAACCGCTCAAATTCTCTTCTAACGCACCTTCTTATCTTCGGAATGCGGACACAGCAAGTTCGCCAGTACGTCGGGAATCTCCTCAAAGTGTTCCAGCAGAAAATCCATTACTGCCAAATGGCGCAAATCAACAGCAGTAGGAAATCTTCGATTTTTTCCGCGTTTAAACCAACCCTGTACCGTCGAATCAGAGCGGGAACAAATGGAGGCAATTTGCTCGTAACTTACCCCCCACTTGACATAAAACTGTTTCGGCGTCATGCCCAATTGGCATTGGCTGTAAACTGCAATCAAATTGCGTTCTCTATCTGTCAAAGTAGGCGGCTTTTTCATCCTCATACCTCTCTAAATCTTCTTCCCACGCCGTGTCAAATTGACACCAAGCTGTACTCTTGGAATTAGGAGCCAGCCAAATTATGTAGCACCACATCCAGCAGCAACGGCGCGGTTCGTAGTTGTAAAATTGGCCGATAACTATTCCCCAATCGGCTTCTTCGCCAACATCAGCCCAGCGCACCCTAAAGCCGCACTCAAAGCGCGGGGGATGAATTTTGGCAAAACTTGCAGGCAACTCAATTGAAGGTGGTATATCATTCAAATGTTTTAGTGGCCGGGCCGAAATCAAATCTCGCTTTCCTTTTGAGATTGACATGAGTTTTTAACTGTGCATCGACTGCAACAGATTTGTTTTGATAGGTTTTTATGCCAATTTCTTGATAAAGAAATTGCAGCGCGATATTTCCTTAAATCAATCAATTAAAATCTCTAATATTAGATACTGCATCGATCGCGAGTGGATGCAACCACAATCGTCAGATCTTCGCGCGCTTCAAAGATATGATGGGAGGTTAGCATCGATTGCCGAGCGCGCGACGACTGACAGATATGCCGACAGAGATGAAGCGTTTGGAAAGACAATATCCTCTATCAAACAAATCTCTAATTTAACTTGCGATCGATTGAAATTTTTCAAATTTTTACCGGATACCTGTCGGAGTTATTATTTATTGGCTTGAGATATGTTTATTGGCGATCGCTCACAGCATTACTTACTTTGAACAACGCGAACTGCGCCCTCCACAGAACTCCTGCGACAGGGGTATAGCTGTCTTTCAAGGCAATATTGTCTAAGACCGCACACAATTGCCAGGGCGATCGTTCAATCCGTAAGCTCCCGTCAAGCTGACGTTTGAAGAGTATTTTTTCAGCGAGCGGGCGCCGCGAGCGTCCAATACTGTACTGAGACGCGACCGGACTTCAGATGAGTCTTTTACATGAGGGTAAGGATTGTAAATACCTTAGCAGAGTAGGCTCTGCAGAACAGATGACCCTTTTCAGGTCGCGCTGGACTAAAAACGAATCACACTTTTTGGCAGCGTTCTCACGTCGCTCCTCCATCCGCCAGCTCTAAGCGGCGATCGCAAGTGTGGACGATAGCACCCGAAAGCAACGATTGCACCATCACTCGAGCGCCTGAGACAGCTTTAACCACATATTTTTGAACCTCACCAACAAACCGCACTAGCGCGCCCACCTTCAATGAGTGTCCTGCGTTCGCAGCTTCATCAATTGGTGGCACACCCCCGGATATCTTCATATCTTTATCCGACCCTGTGCCGCCTGGAATCCCTTCCAAACAGGGAGCCGCGGCTTCTGCCAAAGAGATGGCCTTCTCATCCCGCTGCTGCCAAGCTGCAAAAATCGCCGACCTGCCGTCGTTGGGGAACTGGAACTGGTAAACTCGAATGCGCTTGGGCCTGCCCAAAGCATCTCGTTCCTCCGACCTTTCTTGGCGAACCAGCCGCAGGGTAAAGCCCAGCTTCCCCTTCAAAACATACTGAACCACCTCCATTGGGTGGGCATTAGGGTGGACGTTGATACCCAGAAAATCTTTCACGTCCGCAGAATACTGCTTGACCCTTTGAGCAAAGGCTATCACCTCCGGGTCAGTCCCTCGATACTCCCTGTCTGAGTCAAAGAACTCCATCAGCCCCAACTTCTTGAGAGCTTCCACAGAAGCTTTCAGGAAGCGCAAATCTTGCGGGCAAACCTTCCCTTGACCCCTTTCTTGATGGCCTGCCAAGTGATTTTTATCTCGTTTCTTGACAAACTCTGGGTCATGGGTCAAATAGTAATGCAGGCGAATTTGAGGCAGCCAGCCGTCGTCGTCCTTCAATTTCAGCTCGGGCGTCACCGACACACCATAAGTCTCTTGCAGTTGGTACTTGCGCTCTTGATTGAGTTCGCCCCGAGTCTTGGAGCGCTTGTCCTTCAACTCCAGATACTCAGACAGAGTAATATCAGGAGCATCAGCAACAGCATCCGCTTCTACCCTGCAGTTCTCTCGCTGAATTGACTCAGCCTCTTTCTTAGCCAGAGCAGCTCCAACATTTCGGAGATTTAATTCATTTAACCCAGCATCAACCTTCTGGGCAACCTGCTGCAATAGCTTCCAGTTTTTAACCGCGCTGGCTGCTATTTGCTGCGCTAATCCCTCTAAAAGGAGTTGTTCTAGCTGATTTTCTCGGCACAGTTTTACCTGAAACCCTTCAGCTTTTAGGCTGTACCTAATCGCCTCCCTGTAATGCCACATTCCGGCATTAATTCTAGCAGCCATTTTTGCCCAAGTTCTCAGGTGAACCGGGTCGTGGGCCGCGTCGATGTCGAAGTCAACTCCTTGCAGCAAGCGAATATTGGCTTTGATAACCTTCTGCTGGGAAGCGAGGAGAGATCGATAAGAAGCGTTGCCGTTGCCAATTTTGCCAATGCCAAAGGGCGCTGTCCAGACAAAGATTGGAACATTTTCATCCCTGACTCGAGCGAGACTTTGCAGGGCATCGTTGACGGCAATTGCTCCTTTAAAAATGCCGAATACCGCTGCAAAATAACCGCGAATGTCGATGCTAACTCCTGTGCCAATGGTGGGGCTAGCGATGATGATGTCGTAGTTTTGAATGGTGGCATTAAGATTCTCAACGCAGCCACAAGCGGGGTGGTTGGGGTCGGCTACTGACTCGCTATCAATCCTGAGAATGCGCTTGTTGGGAAATCGTTTTTGCAGTTGTGTTTCTAGGTTGCGACACGACCATTTTCCTTTGACTTTTTGGGAGTCTTCAACAACCATAATGTGGGGCCTGTTTCGATCGAGCGGGCAGCAGAGGGCGCGACTTTCAAGGTCGCAGCCGGTGACTTCTCGCGACAGAATTTGCTCCATTTGAGCGAATAGTGGTGCGGGACTTTGAGTGGCGTAGAAGATCGCGTCCCGCTCTTTTTTAGGTTTCCATTCGTTGACGGCAATCCAAGGTTCGAGAGGGATGCCAGCAAGCGCCTTCAAGTAGTCGATCGCGCAATCAGATAAATCAGCATCCTGGGCAACGATTAAGCCGCCGGTGGTTAAGACGGTGCGAATGAGTTCTTGCAGGGTTTGCAAGATGGCGACGCGGTTTTCGCGGCAGGTGCTGGAGTTCAAGGCGTGCCAGATGACTTGTTCGCACTCATCAATGAGGACGATCGCCCCAGACCAGTTTTCGGGGTTGAAACGGGCCATTGAGTGGGGGTGGAGGCTGTCTACACACAAGCCGTACCCGAATAATTTGCCTTCCGGCGAGTTCTTGGTTTCGTCGATGTAGTTGATTCCCAACCCGGCGCAGATGGCGCGGCCGAGCTGAATCCTGTGGGTGATGACTAGCACGCGGCGTTCGCCCGTGTTGAGGGCGTGGGAAACCAGGTGGGCGAGGGAGCGGGTTTTGCCGGTGCCTTTGGGGGATTTGATGCAGGCTAAGCCGGCCTCTGGATAGGGGAGTTCTCCCAGATAGCGAGAATTTAGCGTTAAAGACGCGGGATAGGTTAAAAGCCATGATTCCCTATCCTGCCAAAATTGGAAGCCTCGTGCTGCGTTTTTAAGGGCAATGAGCGCATCTTCGCCTCTGGCTACCACGAAATCGTCGATGCCTTTCTCCGGTCCTGGCAGAGTGATGACGCTGACGGAGCATTTGGCGGTGGTGAACAGGCGGCCGAGTTTGTCAATCTCGCGGTTGACGTTGAGGACGGTAGAGTGCTTGCTGTCGCGATCGAAGCCGATGCAGATTTCCCGCCCTGGGGTGGCGAAGTGTTGGAGTTCGGGGATGAGATAGGGGATGCACTTCTCCCCTAGCGCGTTCTTGGTTCTGACGCCCATTGTGACGCCGGGGAGGGCAATGGCCGGGTAGCCCATTGTGAGCAGGCAGGCGGCTTTTTTTGCGCCTTCGACGATGATGACGGGGATGTTGTTGAGCCAAACCCATTCCCAGAATTGAAGCGGGTTTGGGGGAGAGGGAGCGGGGGAGAGGGGGAGAGGGGGAGTACAGGAGAGGGGGAGATTTTCGTCCTCCATCTCCTCTCTGCCCCTAGCCCGTGCTGCCCCTAGCCCGTGTTGCCCCTCTGCCCCTCTGCCTCCCTGCTCCCCCGCTCCCCTGCTCCCCCTCCCCCCCTCTCCCAAATCCTCTAGGTCGATGGGGACGCCGTAGCGTTCTGCGACTTTTGCCCAGATGTGGTCCGGGACTTGCAGGAAGAAGGCTCTGGTGGGGGTTTTGGGGGGGTGTTCGTATTTGACGGGCTTGGTTTTACCGTTTGGGTCGAAGCTGTTGCGGGGCTGATAGGGTTTGAAGCAGCCCCAATACATGGGCTGCCAGTTGTTGAGGGGGTCAAGGCCCGAACACCACCAACCACCGTGCTCGATGTGGCTGTAGTGTTTTCTGGCCCACCGCCATTGTGCGTCGGGGTGGACTCTGCCGGAGGCGGCGTTAATTTCGTAGAGGAGGTAGGCGTAGGGGGCGTCGCCACTAAGAGTTTGCACGTTGAGGGCGAAGATGGCGGAGTCTACGCCGCTTTCTTGCCATTCAGTGAGGGCGGACTTAGACAAGACCATAACGCACCCCCATGTTGGCTGTGTTGACCTTCTGGCCTAGTAGCAATGCGAAAGGCACTCCAAGTTGCACCCGAATCTGGCTACCGCCAGAGCGCCTCATGAACGGGTCAGATGGAGTCAAGTGGACTGTGAGTCTCTGTGAGGACTGATTTTGAAGGTCAATGGCTGTGCTATCTCGATAAATCTTCACCGGGCTATTCCTTGAGTGGGGAACATCCCTTTGTCTCATGTTCTGAAAATCGCTGCTTGCACGCCGATCAAAGATAATTAATTAATAGTTAATCCGTGCGTAGTAAAGTGCTGAAATAGTTACTGTGAAAGGGTTTCAAATTTGAAAGGTAGCTAGATCCGGGTGTTTTGGTAGCTAGATCCGGGTGTTTTGGTAGCTAGATCCGGGTGTGTCCGTAGTAAAGTTGTAAGCCTTGTCTGGTAAGAGTTTGAAGGTGATTTTGAGGTCATTTTTGCCTTACTACGCAAAACTCCAGCCTTACTAAGCTTGGGGCTGGAGTTCGAGTTAAGGGGATGGGAAGCTAGATTGACAGTTCCGGTAGCACTTGAGGCAAGATTTTTCTGAGGTGGGCGGCGGTTTTGGGGCTAATTGGCTTGCCGCGTTGAAGCTGTGAGACTAGCTGCTGAGATATACCCAGCTTTTCGGCGATGACTGTCTGCTTCGTCCAACCCTTTGCTTCACAAGCCTTCTGTATCGGTTCCCACTCTAACGGGGCAGCAGATGCTGATTTTCGTTTCCGGGGCAAAGATGCTGATTTTTTAGCAGCTATCAAGGCTGGAATTTTACCGGGAGGCTTGATGGTGACGCCAGCTTCTAGCAGTAAATCAATAATTCTTTTTTTGCAATCTTTGGGTTTACCTGTTGTACTTCCGGGACGCAACCATTCTGGGTAGGTTTCAGAGTCATATATAATCTGCCAATCTAACTCAGCTAGCTGCATTAAGGCTTTATCCCAACGTTGCTTTAAATCTTGAGCTTTGTACTTAACAGACCGCGTTAATTCAATCTCATTTTTCGGCATCGCCATCTCTAGCACGGTCTTAACCGTGTATTTTCCATTTGTATGAATGGCGCTTTCTGTTGTTATATTGATGGCGATTAAGAATGCTAGCTCATCATGATACGGGTTCATTTTGAGCGTCGCTTCTGAAATCCAACCAAACTCATATAAGGCAACTGGAGGTCTGGCATTCTTGCCAGGTTTATTAAAGAAAAAGTCAGCCCATCTACCCGCCCGAATGAAGGCTACTATTTCTGTTGGTTCATCAATTTCATCTGTGAAAATGTTACGCTGCCCGTAGCGCTCCACAGCAACGTCCCAAATGAGGGAATTCATATCGCATCCTAGCTTCCCGATATTCCATTTAATGGTAGCGTCCAGCTTTCTCAGAAGCTTCAGGCATTGCTCTATCCTGAGTAACTTCTGGGAAGTGGTCATATCTTTACGCTCACCCCAACCCATTAAGTCTATGAGGTTAGTGCCGCCATTTTTCCCAGTTCCAGCTAGCTTAATTTCAGTTCTCCAAGGCACAGCCTCTTGAAAAACATAGGCAGATAGTAAACAGTGGAGTTTGGCGGTATCTTTCCCCAAACTGCCAAATTCCTCAATAATTCCCCAGGCGGCCTTGCCTGTAAAGTAAAAATATTCTTTAGTAACTGGGTCTTTATCCTTTAAGGCTAACTTAACAAAACCCGTGCTGTAATTATCTCGAAAAAACACATTTTTATGGGTATCTTCTTGCCAATCCCAAATTCGTAATAAGGACTTGCAAGCCGTTCTAGGAGGGGCTGAGGTGAGTATTTGAGTGATTGTGGTGCTGATAAATAGCTGGGGTTCGGTTGCGGGAACTGTTTTTGAAGCCAGCCCCAGCATAGCGGTTAACTCATCTAGTGTCCGATTGGATAAATCGAGTGGCTCTAGAAAAATTAAAGCTGAATCAAGTGCCACGTTTTTCCATAAATTTTCCTCGGTTCTACCTGCCTGAAGCCAGAGGGTCAGATGATTTAATATTTCCTCTGCTTTTGTCAAGTAGAAAGCATCATCAACTATCTGCTCTTTGAGAAATTTTTCGAGTTCATCAACACACTTATGACTAAAGCCTTCTAATGTTTCATCCCTTTTAGTAATTTCGGCATGAATCCCCATTGCTACATTCAAGGCCAAAGTTTCTAAAAAATTACTCTGGCGTAGCTTCTTGGCGTACTCTTGAATGCGGTCGCCATCTATCGTGGTGGTGGTGGTAGTAGATAACTCCATAGCCTAGCCTCTTCATGCTAATAATAGTTACAGGTTTGATAGACAAATATCTCACTTGCTTTCTCGAACCTTTTTGTAAGGAGTAACCCGAACTTTCCGTACTACCAGGCCCTGTATCCCCAAAGCATTTGCGTTCCAGTGGTGGCGAAAAATAATGTGTTTTTCCACTAACTTCACGATCGAAAGCTCTCCCATATACTGTCCCTATTCGCTCGTTACTACAGTTTACCATAACGCTATTATTTTAACATTTTCCAGTAAGAATTTCCTGCTCTATCGCTGTTAATTTCTGCCCGAAACTAATACTATTTTCCTAAAGTCCTGCTACAAATATGGCGTCTAAAATAAATTGCCATCCCGTCAAAGAAGCAATGAATTCATTAGTCAACTTTTTTAACTCTTTTTGCACCGCCGCTCTTAACTCTTCTATTTGTTCAAACCTCAACCATTTCAATTGTTTTTTTATATATCCCCAGAGTCTTTCTATTGGGTTGACTTCCGGACTGTAGGCAGGCTGAAACAGTAAAAGCACACTAAGACGGTATACTGAGATTTAAAGAGTTATGAAAGGGAGCATCCCGGTTTTGCAAATATGCAGAAGTATGATATTTTTGTAAAATTTTTCAACCTCCCTACTAGAACTTTGCCGAAAAATCGGTTTTAGGGTCAATGAGTTATTTTATATTCGGCGAATAATAGAATGGCTCAAGAGTTACAATAGTCAAGGAATAATTTTTAGGAATCCAACATGACACCGGACGAACAAGAACGTTTAGAAGCCTATACTGCTGAAATTGCCAAAACTTTATATAAAAACACTCCCCCCGAGGCATTAGATAGCGAAAGAAAGCATAGAAAGACACCTTAGAAAACAATGGCTTGAAATGGTGGGACCCCAAGTCGCTTTTTTTTTATCAAAGAAACAACGGGAACAGAAAAAGGACGTCCCCGCACCGTAAAAAGCTGTGTGGGTGAGTTAACAATAACTGAAAAACAAGCGGAACAATTAAACCTCAAAAAATCGACTCAATTAGCTCCATTTTTTGAAAAATGCTGCCTGCGACAAGTAGCCAACTTATCATATTCCAAGGCGTCCCAAGAAATTGAAGTACAGACGGGAGTTAAGATAGGTCATACCACTTTACATAGATTGGTAGAAAACCAACAATTGGTTGAACCAAGAGCCGAATTTCCCATTAAAGAAACCAGCGTAGACGGAGGGAAAGTTCGGATTAGAGGACCAAAAGGGGAGGGGTGTCACTGGCTTGATTATAAAGCTGTTCGGCTTCATGACAGCTTTTATGCTGGATATTTTCAAGAAAATGAAGTCTTGATTGATTATGTCAATCGTCAGCCGTTAAATTCCCTAGTCCAGATGAGTAAACTCGTAAAAAAATCCTTCTCCTGTTAGCGGCTCTACTGCTCCGTACAGCCACATATAAATAAAATCCCATTGTACTTTTCCTTGCGGTTTGATTCCGCGATGAGTTAACTTTCTTCTCTGAATTGTATGTAACCCCATCCGACTTTCATCTTCACTCCAATATCGCACTTTTTTCCACGGCTTTAAAAAGCTCTCACTCTGACGAGCGACTGCTTTTGATTAGAGATGACAGTTTTTTTAAAATTCTTCTACTACTCGCAACTTTTCTGTTTTTCACTCACGGGACGCGGGACTTTTAATTTCCCTTTTAGCCGATATCTTGTCCACGCTCTGTACTGTCCGATATGCCACTTTTACTTCACAGCAGCTTGTCAACCATTGATGTACTTCTTTGTAGCTACTGAATCCTTCTGGGTCTTGCAATTCCTTTGATAACTTCTCTATAGTTTCAGGATTCATTATTTTTGGTCTTCCCGAACGAGGTTTCTGGAATAATAATTTTTCTATTCCTCCTTTTCTATAACTAGACAACCATTTTTGTACCGTGGTACGATGTTTCCCGTGCGCCGCACAGCAGCAGACAATACGGTTTCTACCGTTTGGGTTTTGAGCCAATACAGAAGAAGCAGTTTTTCGTGGCGGTGAGCGTCTTTCTCTCTCCCCAGAAGAGCTTTCAGTTCTTCTTCTGTTTCCCGGATATCAATTTTAACCACTCCTGACATTTTTCCGACTTCTGTTTGGGTACTAACTTACAAAAATGACCTCTACTAATTGTAGCACTACTTTAGAAAATTGGTATAACACTGGTCGATTAGCCTTTAGGGATTGAGCCTTAGCCTTGTATTTATTGAACAAAAGGTGCGCGTTCGGCGTTAAGAGTGGCGATCGAAAAGTTTCGCTCACCAACCAATTAACCAGCCCGCTCGTTTACCCTCTGAAACTTATAACAATGCTTTTGCTCGCCGACTGCAATGGCATTTTTTTTGCATGAGTGAGGGAAGCTCTTTTCCAAAAGATTCATAACTTTTTATTAATGAGGAACGAAAATAGCAAAAAAACTTGCAAGTTGAATCAAAAAATAGTATAATTAAATTGTTACGAGCGCAAGTTATATTTAATCGTGCTGTTATGGTGGCCCTTGAACCTGTTACCTTCAGAGACATCATCGACGCGATCGCCACCTTACCGATTATCAACTTTTCCGAGAATTCGAGTCAGTTGAATAGCAATAAGCGGGAAATGAGTTGCAATAAGCGCCTCCGATTGCCCAGAAAGCGATTGAGCCGGATTTGGTTGGGCATCAAAGAATAGAAGCCAGTTAGCCTACTTGACGTAATATCCCTTTCGTCCAATAATGAAGGAATTTACGCTAAGAGGGCTGCGCCGTGAAGGTTCTTGGGAATGGGCGCGCTAAGATTTTGACGCCCGCAGAAATTGACCGACTGTTTGACCGGGGTTTTATTACAGCAAGGGACAGGCTTTTGTTTGCTGTAACTTTTTACTGCGCTTGCCGGATTTCAGAGGCGTTAGCTTTAACAACTCACGACATTGTTGGGGGGTCAGTCACGTTGCGGAAAGCGACGACAAAGGGGAAATCAGCAACGCGAACGCTGCCGCTCCATCCTATGCTGGCTAAGTATTTAAAGGCTTACAATCCAGATGTGGGTTTTTTGTTTCCGGGGCGAGACAATACGAAGCCTTTGACTCGCGCCGCATCGGATGTGATTTTTAAAGAAGCTTGCAAGCGGGTAAGAATTAAGGGGGCTTCAACACATTCGATGCGGCGGACGGCGCTGACTAATTTGAGCAATGCGGGGGTGCCGCTGCGGGTGATTATGGAGATTTCGGGACACAAAAATTTGTCGAGTCTCCAGCGCTATTTGGAGGTACAGCCGGAACAGCTTGTCAAGGCGATTGGGCTCTTGAAGTAAGGCGACAGAGCTCAATATTTTCCTGTCCTTTACTATTACGGCAGTTTATAGATATTCCGAAACCGACAGCATTCAGCATCAAACAGCAACTTAACCGTTCCCGTTCCGCTATTGCGCCCTTTCAATCCAATAATTTCAGCCATTCCCCGATCGGGAGAATCAGGATTGTAATAATCGTCCCTGTAAACTCCAAGCACAACATCCGCATCCTGTTCAATTCCACCAGAGCCACGCAAATCCGATAAACTTGGACGCTTGTTCGTGCGAGTCTCTACCCCCCGATTGAGCTGAGAAAGCAGCACAACCGGCGCGTCAACCTCGCGAGCCAAAATCTTCATCTGCCGCGTAATTTCGCTAATTTTATTGACAACATTTTCATCCGCCGAATTCACCATCAATTGCAAGTAATCAACAATTACCAAACCCAAGGGGCCGCGCTCACAAACAAACTCCCTAACTCTGGAACGAATCTCCAAGGGAGACGGTTCCAAACTTTCGTCTATCCAAAAATCAGCATCGCTAACTTTCCCTAAAGCCGAAGCTAGGACTTCGTACTTACCAGCTAGGTTAACTTTCCTGATATCTTTCACCGACACCCCACTCTCAAGTGCCATTAGTCGCGCTGCCAAGTCCCGACCTGGCATTTCCATCGAAAACATCAAAACTCGACCGTTCGTGGGAAGGCAAGCAATGTTGTAGCCAAGGGCACAAGCCAAAGCTGTTTTGCCGCTGCCGGGACGACCTCCTATAACAATCAATTCACCTCGGTAAAATCCGCCTCCCAATAGGTCGTCGAGGTCGTAAAACCCTGTGCTGATTCCAGGAAAGTAGTTAGCAGTCTCCAAGCGCTCTTCCTCAATTTCATCTAGATATCGCCAAAGCTCCCCGCAGTATTCCGAGAGAGGCCGAATAGCTTTTTGCCGCTCTTCTTTGTACTTATTGAGGACAAAAATCTTTTGCTCGGCTTCATTTAGTATGGCATCCAATTCGGTGGAAGTCTCGTAGCCAAGCTGCACGATGTCATTGCCAACTTTGATGAGTTCGCGCCGGACAAACTTGTCCACGACTAGCAAAGCATATTGGTCGATGTTGACGGCTGAAACAGTTCGGTCTACCAGCATTACCAGTTTGGTTTGACCCCCTACTACTTCCAGCAGGTTGTGGTCGTCGAGGAAGGTGGTGATGTTCATCAAATCTGTGGGCTGCTCCTTAGAGTGCAACGCTAAAGCGGCCCGATAAATGTGTTGGTGGACTGTAATTGCTAACGCTTCGGGACGCAGAATATTTGCGACTCGGTTAATCGCGATTGGGTCGATCAGAATTCCGCCTAAAATTGCTTCCTCTGCATCAATATTGATCGGCATTTTGTCAACAAAACTGACTGTCATGTCTGGTCTTCTCCTTTGATATTGTTGTTAATTGAACTGTTTTAAAACTTGTCTAAGGATGGGAAGTTGTCTACATGGGTTAAATAATCACTGTTTTCATAGCTAAGCTAAATAGCTAAGTAGTAGATAATTTGTTGAAAATTTGTTTTACGTGCTGAGGAAATCGCTGCATCCACTGCAAGTAAATTTGCTGCTGAATACCTAGCGCTGCGAAAGCTTCT
The DNA here is from genome assembly GCF_036700405.1 of Microcoleus sp. T3_D1. Lineage (NCBI taxonomy): Bacteria > Bacillati > Cyanobacteriota > Cyanophyceae > Oscillatoriales > Microcoleaceae > Microcoleus > Microcoleus sp. T3_D1. The sequence continues at coordinate 35,181 of NZ_JAUBOV010000043.1, read as the reverse complement.
TTGCCTAGTTGCTGGAACTGTTCGCATAACGTTCGGTGAGTTTCTAATGGCATATACTGAGGGTCAATATAATCCTCATTTATTCTTGTTTTCTGTGCAGAAGGAGAATTTTTTGGAGTTGGAGAAGAGCCGGTTGAAGCTGGAGACGAAACAACATTTGTTGGGTTCGAGTTTTGAAAACCGTTAGTTTTCTCCCACCAGCGACCGCGCAAACAATCAACGACCCACCCTGAAGGGTTGGATATTTGCTTTGTTTGGCTTCGGACTTGCAGCAAGTTTATGGCGGCTTGGATTTCGTTTAAGCTGTGCTGGAGGACACAAATTTTTAATTCAGAATTCATGCCTCCTGTGGCTCGCGTAACGGCTTCGACAATTTCAGTTGCATCGGGATTGGCAATTGCAACCGCTTCGATAATTTCAGTTGTCTCGGAATTGGCAATTGCAACCGCTTCGACAATTTCAGTTGCATCGGAATTGGCAATTGGAACAGCTTCGACAATTTCATTCGCATCGGGGTTGGCAATTACAACCGCTTCGATAATCTCAGTTGCATCAGGATTAGTAATTGGAACGGCTTTGACAATCTCAGTTGTCTCGGAATTGGCAATTGGAACAGCTTTGAGAATCTCAGTCGCATCAGGATTAGTAATTGGAACGGCTTTGACAGTTTCAGTCGCATCGGGGTTGGCAATTGCAACCGCTTCGACAATTTCAGGAACTTGGGGAGTAACGGGCGAAGATATTTCAGGACTTAACGGAACAGCTTTATTGGTAGGTATTGGTGATTTGGCGGCAGAGATTGTTGGATTGTCGAGGCTGTTGAGTTCTGTCAGCAGTTTTTGCGGGGGTTTAGAGGTCAAACCTCTTTGTTCTGGAGTGCAAGGCATTGCCACATCGACTGCCTGACTGTTATCTGAATTAATAGTCAGACATTCAGCGGTTGGGGCGGAACATTTATTTTCACTAGGGGTTTTTAGTTCTTGTTCTGAATTTTTATTTAATTCAGTGCTTTTAGATTTGATCCCAGTTACAAGCTGTGGTTTTTTATCTGGTGATGTTAAATTTTCTTCCTCTTTAGAAAAATTTAAAAAAACAGCAGCAACATTTTCAGTGCTTTGCTGTCCTTTTTTATCCTCTGTAAAGAGTACGGCACCATCAGGGTTTGAACCCCCTGTTTGCTCAATTTTTGGCTGGTTCAGTCGATTTTTTGACTGCTTGCTCAGTTTTTGGAATTTTGAATTGGTGTGAGTGAAGGGGCGAACGTCGCCCAGGTGCTGCACTGCTATGCGGAAAATGCCACGCCCGTAGTTTTTGAGGATTTTAACCAAGCCGAGTTTTTCGAGCTGTCTGAGGGCTGCCCGCCTGGTGTTGGGGCTGTAGGGCTTGCCGTTTCGGACTCTTGTGGCTCGTTTTTCGCCCAAGGGGATGCAATTGATGTCGATTTCCTCTGGTTTGCCGCCGATGCAGGTTCTGTACAGGTAGAGGGCGAGTTTGACGGCGCTGGGGGTAGCTCCTTCTAGTATGTCGGCTAGGGCTTCGTAAATTGCGGCGTGTCGGGCGAATGGCGGTTTGTGCCAGGTAGTTGTATCTGCAACCATTTTTTGTTCCGGGGTAAAAATGAGCGTAAATGTCCCTTCAGGCGACTGTGACAGCCTCTTTCGTGCAAAAGAGGCTGTTGTTAATTGGGCACGGGGTATTGAGCGATCGCCTGTGGAAGGTGGGATGCACTCCGCAGTGTCGCTCTACACGACGAGCAGCGTTCAGGCAGGTCGCGAAGGTATCCGCAGCGGTTGAGGTCTTTTTGAACAAAGTGGACAGTTTTAGCGCACCCCCGCGAGGTAGCGCTATTCAACCAATTAAGTTACAAAGACTGTCTGCAGGGTCTGCATTTGTTGCAGGGTCAGCGCGCGACCATCTTTCCAATACTGCCAGACCCACCGTAATGGGATTTAGTACCATATCAGTTTTATCAAACTGATCAAGGGGCGAATCAAGGGCTGAAACCTTTGTACAGTAAGGGTTTGAAAAATAGCTGGTCAGGCGATGGGGCGTTTTAGTCAGGCGATGGGGCGTTTTGGTCGGGCGATGGGGTGTTTTTGTACTAAAGCTCAAACCTTTACACAGTAAGTATTTAAAGGCTATTTTTCCGACAAATTTTTTTAGTACAGCTTGTACTAAACTTTGTACTGAACTCTGTACTTAAAAAACCAGTCTCCGGAAGGCTGGCCGTAATGAAACTAGAATTTACGCAAAACTTCTAACCCACATTCCGCACCCTCTACTGTCACAATCGGTTTTTACTGAGATATTGCACCAATGTCATTAAGCCTATAAAAGCTAGGTTTTTGGCGATCGCATCAACGGAAAATCAAGGGTTAGGGTCGGTTCTTGAGAATGGTGCTCTTCGGTGAGTTTTTACGGAATTTGGGAAACAAAATTAGTCACTTTGTTAAACTCAGTAAGCCAACTGAATTTTTTATCGACTTGTTTGATATCTGTACGAGCAGCATCCATCTAGATACCAGTTCTATTCACGTTGATGGACAGTACCTACCCTCAGTTAATTCTAGTTAAGGGTGATGCGAGCTCCTCACCGAATAGCTTTGAAGACCCAAAACCGCAGACCGATTCAGAAACAGACCCCAAACAGATAACCATTACTCATAGACTACCGAGTTGAGATCCGGTGGAGCCTTGGCAACTGCTACGAATCCAAGAGAGTTGGCCATCAGTGACCCAACTCTCTTGGATTCGCGCGAGTGCGATCGTTATTAGTTGATTTTTAAGTCTGATTACTCATAAAAGATACCGCTCAATTCGATAGGTCAACCTGCGGAATGTGGGTTTCATGGGAGAAAGAACTGAGGTTAGTTTTGAATATCCAATACTTCTCGTAGCTTAGTGTCCAGTTGCGGACTCATAGGGCGCTCGCCACGTTCTAGCTTAGTTACCAAAGATTGTGAAACTCCCAACCACCCAGCCAGTTTCACTTGGCTCCATCCCTTTGCTTTGCGGGCTTCGCGCACTTGAGCAGCAGTCATTAAGGCTGGTTTGGGGGCAGCAGGTTTGAGTTGCTTGGGCGATAGCTTCGCTTTGGTTGCTAACAGGGCAGGAATAGGCTCTGGTGGCATAATCGTCAGTTTTGCTCTCCACAGTCGGTCAATGATTTTCTCTTTTTTCCAGCCAGAGGGTTTCTCAGCAAGACTTACAGGTCTCAACCAGTCTGGGTAGGTGCTATCCTCAAAAATGACCCGCCAGCCAATACTCGTCAATAGCTTCAGAGCGTTATCCCATCGTTGCTTCAAGTCGTAGGCTTCCCGCTTCAATTGGCGAGCGGCATTAATTCGGGCTTCTAGCTCCACAGCTTCTAACAAGCTCCCCACTTTGTGTTCGTACTGGTTTTTATCCCGCATCTTGATGCGGCTAGCCATTGTTAGGTGAATGGCCAGCTTCAGTGCCAGTTCATCATGGTAGGGGTTGATTTTCAAAATTTCTGCGGCTAGCCAACCAAATTGATGGAGGGCTATCCCTGCTTTGGCTCCCATCTTATTGAGCCATTTCTCAGCCCAAGGCCCGGGTCGGACGGCGATATAAACTTCTACAGGGTCGTCAACTTTTCCAGTGAATATATTCATCTGTCCTCTAAAATCGACCTCAATCACCCAAAGGGGAGAAATGCTAACGCTAGCGTCAACTTTATTGCCTTTTGGCTTGCCTTCAACCCAGGTACACTGCATCAACATTTTTCCCAGATGAAAGGCAATACTCGCAATTTGAGATAGCTTGTCAGCAACCGTTAACCGATGTTTCTTGTCCCAGCCTATTTGCTGAATGATATCAGTTCCCTTCAGAGTGAAATAGGACTGAAAAAGGTTGGACTGGTTAAAAACGTGAGCGGCAAAAACTAACTGGATTTTTGCCGCTTCAATTCCCATCAAATCGATGACTTGGAGGGCTGCTTCTAATGCCAAGATATCATTATTTTCCCCGACTAGGAAAACTTCCACCCGATTTTTGGGGTTAGTCTGACAACTTGTTTCAAAAACACCCTGGTTATTGGAATCTTTTTTCCATTTATCGATGCGGTAGTTAGACTCTACACTAGCCCTGAAGGGGACTGGTGTGGGCAGGCCTGTAATTTCTGCAAGTTGGGATTCTGCGAGTATGTCTGGTTTTGACCAGACTCCGAATATACTTTCTATGGTTGACAAGTTAAGGTTAAGGAAGTCTATCTTCTGCAATAACTCAGTAGCTGTCTTGACGGCGCATAAGTTAGTAATATAATCTTTATTAACAAAAACAGTGTTGAAGTCGTTGTTACTGAAATCTGTTTCACTTTTACTGCAATACAATTTATTTGATGGCGGAGTTTTTTTATTTATAACTAGGGACGAATTGGGGTTGAGGTGTTGATCTAGACATAGATCGGGTTGAATTTCATGATTTAATAAGTTCTGCAATTCCTCCTCATTATTAGCAAGTTCGCGAGCTTGTTGCAGCCATTGATATTTCGCTTGCCAAAATTCATCAGGGATTTTTAAAGACCGTTCTAAAAAACTTAGACCGTCCGACTTGCGAAGAAACGCAAAAAAAGCTTGACATTTGCGAGGAGATGTGACCTGTCCAGTTTCAGTTGTGACGGCGTTTGGGTCGAGTTGTGTAATTCTTTGTAAAATATATTCTTCTATCAAACGAATGACTGTTATTTTGAAGGTTTCTTGAGTGTCAGCGTTTAACATAATAAGTAGGTAGTGGTTTTTGGCAAGGTGAGTCGTGAGTTTGTGTATAGAATCTTTCCTGATGTTCGCAACTCTCGCGTGTATTTTTGCTAGTTTAGATATTTATCAGTTAATAGAACCGCTTTGAGATCTTGAGGGCGATCGCTCGCAAGCAAGCAGTCGAGCGCCCCCAAAAGCTCTTTTTTGAGGTCGTTTTATCATTTGTGGTCGTCGTCAGAAATTGTCACCACAGTATAACTAATAATTTTTCGAGGCGGGTAACTTCATAATTGCGATCGTTATTTTCACTCTCCCAACTGAAATTATGACTTTTTTGCATATTTTATGAGCCGGAAGTCAAGGCTTGTTGCCTTGATAGCCGGAAGCTGACAATCCTGTTGAGGGAAAAATAACGATCGCGCAGATTCTCCTGCGATCGCAGAAAGTGAGTTTCTTTCTCCCCATCATAAAGGGGGTAGCTGACCCGGATGTGGTATAATCAGAAGACTTCAGTGCCCAAGCCAAAAAGCGTTCTGTGTAATACAAAGCCAGTTGATTGCTCACACCATTAAAAACCACATCAAAGGCGTGTTCAGCCCAAGGAATTTCGAGCATTACCGCACGATTGCCAGTCGCTCGTAATTGTTCGTAGAGAGAGCGTCCAAACTTGGCTTCAACTATATGGTCGCGACCTGCATAAACCAGCAGAGAAGGAGGAAGGTTGGGTTTAACATAATTGATGGGAGAAGCTTGACGGTAAAGCTCTCCTAATTGGTCGGGGGTTCCTCCCAGAAAGTCACGCAGAATGGCTCGGACGTTTAGGGGGTCGGGAAAAGGTGGATCGTAATATCCCCGAAGCAGGTTATTTGGCCCGTAGTAATTCACTACTGCCCGAACTGGAACTGTAGTTGAACGATAAGCATAAAGTGATGCTAAATGGGCACCGGCTGACCTTCCCATCAGAGCAATTCTGTCAATATCAATTTCCCACTCATCGGCATGGGTTTTGATATACGACAGAGCGGCTTCTACGTCCTCCAACTGAGCTGGAAACCGATACTGGGGAGCGTGGCGGTAATCAATTGCTACTACACAATAGCCCCTCGCTGCCATGTAGCGGCTAAATTCCTCATTGCTATTTGGACTGCCTCTTTGCCAAGCTCCTCCGTAGAGGATGACGATCGCCGGATATCTACCAATTTGCATCGGCCGGTAAACGTTTAGTTGCAGTTTCACTCCATCCGGGTTGGCAAATACAACGCCTTCATTCGTGCGAACTTCCCGCAGGGGAATTCCCCGGAAGGCATCTGCTAGGATAAACGGTTGTTGTCGTCGCCCGGCCTGTTCAACTTGAGGAACCGCTGCTAAATAGTTTGTCCCTAAAACTGCTTGGACTTCGGCCGCGATCCGTGCATGGGCTGCTGGGAACTGTACCAGGGGGATTAGGCTGAGGATCAGGGCAAGCAGGCTACAGACTAGGGATGTGTTGTAGAGCCAGCCTTGTTGTCGTCTGAAGATGGTTAGCAAAAGGGCGATCGCATTAATACCCACAAGCCAAGGGCTAATTTCTGGCGCTCCCACTGCCAAAGGAAACAGGGACAGTGTGGGCGCTGGTACGATGACCCAGAGGCTGAGAAATAATCCAACTGCACTCAAAAACGAAGGGATGAACAGCGAGACTAGAAACGATACCAATGAGACTAGCTTTTTGCCGTTATTTTTAGGTCGCACAGATTTTTTCCCCAAGCCGGATTTTTAATTATTACGCCGTAAGTCCCCACTAGAGTACACTTTAAACCCAAGAGCTGCTGAGGGGCTGATATTCATAACTTGAAAAGGGGCGAAAGTCATTATAGCATTGAGCAGTTATATTACACAGCAGGCGAAACTGGAGTGGTGTCGGCGGTAGATTGACTTGCTCTACGCGCACCTCTACCAAACTGGGATTCCTCAATAGAACTTCAAAAATCTCACTATTCAAATATCGCGGACAATACCCGACAATATGGTGGTCTTCTGTATTTAAAGTCAAGGCTTTAGAATCATAATGATTTTGAAATTCGTGAGCTAACCACAAATTTTCTCCTGTCTCTAAGCGGTTAATTCGCTCAATTGCACAGGGTGGCAAATACCGCAGTCCCTGCAAGAAAAAGTGAAGGCGATACCGCCCTTCTGAATCTGGTTCAGGAATGAGAAAAACAGTTAGAGTATCTGTTTCTCGCCGCCCACCGCTGCGGGCTAGCATGGCAATTGGATCGCTTTCATCTTGAGTCAGATTTAGCCAGTGAATAAAACTTGGGTAATCGGGGCGATTTTTCGGCATCAGCCGATTAACGAATACGGAAAATAAGTAGGTTGATGTATATACTTCACCGAAGCGCGGAAACGAGGGCAAGGGTTCAAAACCGCACTTCTGTTGAGCTTCTAAAACGCCTTGCGTGTAGGTAAATTGGTAGTTGGTTCCGTCAAATGTTAGCCTGCCAATGGGAAACCAGGAGCGGCTATTTGGGTCTTGCCAAGCCAAAAAAAGCGTTGAGTGTGTTTTCACGGTAGCGTTTTCCTCAAGTTAAGCAGTCTGTGTTGATTGAATTCAAGAATTTTTTGGGCAAACTCGGCTGCAATCGGTGAGATACGAGTGTTAGGAATTCGATTAAAAATATCTAGTAGATTCACCTTTGAGATACTTTCAAGTCGCTCAATCCATATATGCGCTGCATTAGGATAACAACGTGCAGCGCAGTCAAATACATCAACAGTTTTGAGGGGCTTTTTGTCATCAACGTTACCATAAAACGCTGAGAAACATTTGTTAGCATAAGCCTCAACTGAGCGTTTTTGCCTTTGTTCATCTGAGAGGTCGCGCCCCAGACTGGAAGCATGATCGTAACTGGGTGCTAGGTGTGCTGTTTTGGATGTAGGGGACGCTAGATTTACTGTTTCAGATGCAGTGGGTGCTAGATTTACTGTTTCGGATGTAGTAGGCACTGCCTTATTTCGGACGACACCCCAGTTTTCGTGGTGGCGATCGCCATTGCCTATCCACGCATCTAACAGGAGATAGCCGACAAACACTTCTACAGCTTTTTGGATGCCACTGGGTACTGTGCAACCAATAGGTAAATTCACAGATTCATCAGAGATAATTCTCAGCACTAGATCAATTGTATGTTGTGACAGGTTGTAGGTTGCAAAGGTGGGGTAATTTGGTACGATGGGAGTAAGAAGTTCGTTACCGTGAACGAGGGTGCCACCGTTAGGCAAAAAGTAAGAAGAGACTACACCGAGATTCCCCTCACTCGTGGCGGCCAGTTCATAATTAGCATGAGGAATTCCCAGTAATTCGCACAATTCGGAGGCCACTTTTTCTGCCCAATCTTCGCCTAAATCAAGTCTTGCTTGTTTGTACAGGCAGCGGCCGAGTTTTGGGTGTTCAAACCAAAACTTATACTTGCTCCCCATTGCTTCCTGATTAGAAAGTTCGTAAGCTTGAGGGGTGACAATAATGATGGGGAATTCATCGGACATAAATTGGAGAACCTATTTCTTTCGCCGTACTCGCAGTTGACAAATATAGCAACCGCTTTCGTCGGTTAGAACACAAAGTCCGGTAGGGGTCATTCATGAACCCTACCTTGTGCTAAGTAGTATGACGACTGCTATAGAACTCATTTGACATATTGTAGCGATCTGGATCGGTCGATCGGATTAAGGCTGGTGCTATGAAGCAGAAACCTAAGTCGTGAGTCTTAGGAATCACCGTGGGGTTGATTCCCGGTGAGGATGTCAATTTTCCAATCCCTCACCTACCAATGCTTCCAGTTCAGCTAACAGCTTCTCTAGTTTCTTTTGCTTTTTGGGGTCATCCCAAACCTTAGACTTTTTCACTCTGCCATAAGCTGCATCTACGCGACTTTTAAGCGAGCGATCCGGTGTAGTCGCCTCCCCTGTACTTTTGGCTTTTAAATCGGCAATGCGCTGTTTGATTTGGGTATAAGAGAGGTCGAGAGCGATCGCCTCCTCTAGTAATTGCGAGCGATCGTCGAGATCCTTAACTCGGGCGATCGCTCTGGCTTTGGTATTGGGAAACTTCACTCAGTTTATAGACACTTATCCTCATCTATACTCATTTATCCTTAATAGGCCAACCCCCGATCGGCTCTTCGATCGCGTCAGTTTTTGTCCTTTCTGTCAGAGCGCTGCGGGCGCTCTAACATTTCCATCTCTATGTCTGGTACTCTTACCGTCAAAACCTTATCCGATATTCTTGCCGTTAGTCCCAACATCTGCCATAGTTTTATTAGTACAACAGTAAGACAGATGAGGCTAGTAGAGAAACATATTTCAGAACTTTGTCAGTATTCCTCACGCTCGATTTATTGAGATGCTGAAGTACAAAGCTTCCTTAGCAGGAATTAAAGTAGTAATTACTGAAGAAAGCTACACCAGCAAATGTTCTTTCCTCGATTTCGAGCCGCTCGGCAAGTAACAGAGCTACAAAGGAAGAAGAATAAAGCGAGGATTGTTCAGAGCGAGTGATGGGCAATTAATCAACGCCGATATGAATGGTAGTCTAAACATAATTAGAAAAGCATTCGGGAATGAGGCATTTGCTTCGGACTCGATACAGGACTTAGTAGTAAGTCCAGTAAGGGTAACGCCTTACAAACAAGTAGTTTAGGCAGATGACTATATTTGTCTATTCAACTTGGAACTATACTCAATCCGTCCTTTCCGCAGCGCTCCAATCACATCATCTGGCAGGTTCAGCAACGGGAGGCGATTGGTTCGGAAACTCTCTGGAGTGTACTTCCCGACGAGTGCAAATATATCGCTTACTATTTTCCACTCCGAGCTGTGGATAACGTTATCCACACCGGCGCGTTCCGGGTGCGCGGCCGCTCCGAGCAAAGCAATAACTGACGAAGAGGTAGAGTTCAATTTCATTGCCAGCAATTGCAAAATCTCCTCGGTTTCCTCAATCGCATTCAAATCTTCCCGCTGCAAGTTCTCCAGCAGTGCAATTTGCAGGGCCTCTGCGTCTGTCAGTTCCCGAATCACAACAGGAATCTCAGTCAAGCCTAACGACGACGCGGCTCGATAGCGCCGTTCTCCCGCTACCAATTCGTACTTGTTGCCATCTATGGGGCGTACCAGGAGCGGTTGCAGAAACCCGGACGAACACCACCCGGATATAATAAAACTGCGCCAACTGCATCAAGAATGCGATCGAGCCGTATCATAAAACATTAAACGCCTACGGTTGGACAGACATCCCCACCGACTGTGAATTCATCCTCGACTACGAAGAAGAAGAAAGCGAAGGAATTAGCAAACGCCAGAAGAAAAAACCTTGGCGTTTCCCACTCTGGCCTATAACGGCATTTTCAGCGAACCTATTGGCGAACTCGCCATTACAGAAATACCCTTAAATTTGGTAGTAATCGATTTAGAAAAAATAGAGGTTCAACAATGGATAACTTAACGGATAATCCAACCACATACCGAGAAATTGTCAAACAGGTAATCGGGAAATATGCCCAATTAAAGCCTTCTCACGGAGAGATCCGACTTGATCCCGTGTTTGACGAAACTCACGATCGCTACGCCTTGATGCAAGTTGGTTGGGATCGGGGGCGGCGAATCAGAGGAAACCTCATTTATATCACGTTGGAAGCTGGTAAAATCTACATTGAATATGACGGTATGGAATGCGGCATTACCCAAGATTTAATTGAGGAAGGCATTCCTCAAAACGATATCATCTTAGCTTTTCTGTCACCCGATCAAGTCCTTGTTGCCGCATAAAACAATGCCGATCGATTCCTGGTACAGTAAATCCACAATCTATGGGGATAGCTCTAATTTTATTTTCTAACTTAGAAAAAGCTTATAAAAATATCAAAAAAGAAGGATAAAAACTGTCGTTGGAAGACCCTGGATACCTGCGAACAGTTAATCTTGTCACTACTTATGAATAATTGATGAAGCCGAATTCGTATAACACCAGCACTCAAGTGCTGACAGTCAAACCTTATACAGTGATTACTACAGGTCAGCGTTTTATTGGCAAAAAAACAAAGATTCAATTAGGAAACCTTCATACATCTGTGCAAGCTATGACTCAAAAAAAAAGATTCCTTTGATACAAGTAAGGAATCATTTAGGCATTAAAGTTTGGACTAATTATTAAACAATCTAATTAAAGGTAAAGGCATATAATGAATATCAATGCAACCCCAACAACCCCCGCCCAAGTCCGCCAACACCTAATCGACGCCTTACAACTCGACCTGATCGGCCCCATCCCCGACGACGAAGCCCACGCCGCAGAAATCATCAACCAACCCCCTTCCCGCTGGTATCTCAGCGGTTTTCTCGTACCCTGGTTTGCCAAGATTAGAGGCATACGGAGCGATGAAAACGGCGAGTGTTTCCACTCGATCGATTTTAGCAAGCAGACCGATCGAAACTTTGCCGTTATTTCTCAGTATTTTGCTTTAAAACCGCCTCAATTTCCGCCAGCTTTTGGCGCAAAACCTCCTGCAACTCCACAAGTTGGTCAACCTCAGCTTGCTCCAACACTTGAGGTGAGAGCTTTTTCAAATTCCCGGCTGCCAACTTAACCTGCTTGAATTGGCGGGCTGCCCCTGGGAAATCATCCAGATTAGAATTGATAATTTCTTGCACCAATTTACGAGTTTGAGTCACCGACAATTTCTCGGCAATAACTCGATCGGTTGCTTGAACTCTAATCGGCTGCGCTTCTTCCTCTGGCAAGACTAAATTTTTAGCAGAGAGTTTAGAAAGAGCCATTGCATGAACCCCTTTAAGTCCTAATTGCCTGATAGCAGTCTTAAGGTCATCAGCCAAAAACAGCATCGGGAAAATGTTGGCATCGATAGAAGCGGGATTGAGCTGCAAATCCAACAGTGTCCGCAAAACGGCCAACTCTTGTTCATCCAAACCCACAGCGGCCAAACCCTGTTGCTGCTCGTCAGGTGCCACCGTCACCAACTCGGAAACCAAGTTCATTCGTTTTTGCGCGTTCAAGCGTCGCACCACTGTCGAGAGAATGCGGGGGATAGTTGCAGCTTCCAAACCCGTATTTTCAGACAACTCCCGCACAATAGCTTCTGCTTTATCGAGGGGATTGAGATCTTCCCGGTGCAGGGAAGTCAGCAGTGCTTTGCGGTGCAAAGCCGCGGGTTCTGGAACGATCACAGCTTGTAAAGTTTCCCAGCCCAGATTTTTAGCGCTGCGCCAGCGCCGCTCTCCATCGAATATCACCAAATCCCCCCGTTGAATCAAGATAATGGGTTGCAGTTGTCCGTCACTAGCGAGGGAACGGGACATGGACTCGATACTTTCTGGCAAAAATGTCTGTCTGGGTTGTTCAGGATTAGGCTGAATTTGGTCTAGTGAAATGGAGAGGATACCGCTGGCGGATTCTAGTTGTTCTCGCAGTGCAGTCAATTGAGATTCCAATTCCGTTGAACCCGATTTTCGCAGTTCTTCAATTTCTGCTTTGAGTTCCTGAATCTCGGATTCAGCTTCAGAGAGGTGCATTGACTGCTTGGCGGATGAAAAATAATTTCCCAAGTCGGGAGCTTTACGGGTGGCCATAGCGATTTTAGATTTTAAATTGGGGATTGGAAGAAGTCAGTTCATGCCTATAAGCCAAAAACGAAGGATTCGTTTTCGCCGGCGCAAGTTGTGACTGTGAATCAAACACTATTTCTTTTTTTTTCCTTTTTTGGCAATAGCCGGAGCAACTCCATTTCCCATTAAAGTAGCTAACTGTTTAACAATTTCTTTGAAGTCGCCTAAAGCTGGGTGAAGCGGGCGATAAAGGTGTAATGGCAACCCTTGACCGCTGGCATTGACAAATTCTGCACTGTCCCGAATAGGTGGAAAAACGCGGATATTCATCTGCTCTAGCTGGGCTGGCAATGACTCTAAAAGTTGTCGGTGGACGGCTCGTTTCGTATCGTATTGGTTGGGTACAAACCCTAAGATTTCTGGTTGCGGCTTGAGGCGTAATTGTTTGCAATGGTGGTAGTACCACTCCAGCAGGTGAGCTGCTCCTTGAATTGATTTTGGTTCGAGCTGTACGGGCACTATTATATGAGTGCAAGCAGTTAGTGCCATCAAGGGCAAGGGGCCGAGGGTAGCGGGGCAGTCGAAGATAATTAGGTCGTGATCCATTGGATAGTCGCTCAGGCAATCGCCTAGAAGATAAGCGCCACGCTTGTGCAGAACTAACTCGTCTGCTGTTTGCGTCAGCGTCATTCCGCCTTGACAAACGGTTATATTATTGGTGTGGGAACTCCAGCTAGGAGTAAGAGGCCAAGAGCCATTGAAGCTTTCTCGCATTATGGCGGACAGTGTGTGTTCTGGCTCTGGCGGATTTAGACCGCAAAAAAGGGTCAGGGAGCCTTGGGGGTCGAGATCCATAATGGCTACTTTCAAACCCCTTAACCCCAGTTCGTAGGCGAGGTGAACTGAAAGTGTGGTTTTGCCAGTGCCGCCAGCATTGCTGATGACTGCTAGTCGAATTTGCATGGTTTTGAATTAAGTAGATGATTAAAGTATGATATATCGAGAGCACGCATCAGATATCGATATATGAGAGGGCATAGCCGCTAACCACCGTTCTGCCTTACGTTGATCCAGCAAGTTAATATTTAGTCTGACGAGTAGATTATCGTCAAGTTTAGTACGGGGAAGATTGTTGAAAAGAATTTAAGTTCGATCGCTAGACTGAAACACGGAACGTCATATATCGATATCTGAGGTATGGGATCTAACCGCCGAGTTAACTTCGAGCGCAGTCTTGGGACGGTGCGATCGTACAATGTACTAGGGAACTTCAAAGGCACGGAAGGGTTGGGCGAGTCAACTGAACAATTTGCATTAAAATACCTAGAATTAGTTGAATGTTTTCAATAAAATGCTCTGTTGTTTCAATATAAACCGTTCTATCTTCTAGTTTCATGAACCTCCAGATACTGCCTGTTGTCACTGCACCATAAACACAGGAAATGCTGTTATCTTTTTGAATATTAAAAATCTGGGCTGCCAACATTTCTGCAATGCACTGGGCAATTCCCGATTTGATATTGTCATTCTTGGCTTCGACAAGTGTAAACACGGGAGCATTTAAAGATAATTGTTCTGGTGAATGACTAATCATAAAGTCACAAATGCCATTCAGTCCTTTGACTCGATCAATATTAAATTCCGTACCGGAAAAGAGGCTGATTTGACGATCGCACCGCCTGCGGAGTTCAATCAATACCGGAGCGACTATCATCTCCGATGTGCGATTCGTTTAGCCTAAATGGATAGGTTCTCCTATCCAGGGACGGTTAGCCTGACTCCGAGGAGTTAGTGATAACTGATTACACTTCTGGGTGAGGCATTAAGTCAAGTCCCAGTCCGCAGGTGCAGCGGTAAAAGCATATCCCCTATTTTGTTGGGTAGCAACCAACAGGATAAAGCGGGGATAAAAGGCAGAAAGACTCTTAGCCGAAGGGGGTAGCTGTCGAGCAAGAACTTATGCGTAGCGAAAGCAAAAATGTGTCTGAACCACCGTTATGATAGATGGTCAAACGGCTGATAGACCAAGCCAAAAGGCAAGGATAGGGCATAAGCAATTATCGGATTGACTTATATGCACTGCCCAAAAACCCGGTGGAAAACATTACGCTGTCATGTTCAACCAATGTGTAATCGGAACGAAGTAAAGTATTCATAGCCCTTTGATAACATAAGTAGGTTGCTAGCCGTAAGCTGTGAATGTGAGGGATGGTTGCAGAAGCCAAAGCGGGCGCTGTAATGGCAGAGATATGCTGACAGCGCCGGATGGTGTAAAAGATAGAGACTAAGTAACCCTTTAAAAGCCTAATGCCACAGAAAAATCTGATGGTGGGATATAGGGGTCAAAAGAAAACTATCAAGCGGTAGAAATAAGATCGTGATGCGATCATACTGTATCCATAACCAGGATTACATCATTCAGGAGCCGTGTGCGGTGAAAATCGCAAGCACGGTTTTGTAGGAGAGATGGTGGAGGACACTCTGCCATCGACTCTCTAACCGCGCTTTTTCCGTGTCAATTCCCAAGGCTAAGGGAATATTTTCGGCTAAGGTTTCCTTTAAAAGCTGACTGGGTGCGATCGGTTCTACAGCCGTAAAGACTTCAGATACTTCTCTAATTGTTAAGCCGAGTTTATGCTTAATATCATCTAGGGAAAATTCGCTATAAGACATAATAGTTGCACCTTTCACTCCGTCGCTCTAATTTTATATTTAGATCGCGTTCGTTAAGCCAGGAAGCTATTCATAGCTTTGTCCCGATTTTGGTAGGTTTTTACGAACGGATGTTCCCAACAGATATGACCAATAATAACCTTTGTTCCCGATCCCAGCTCGCTCTGAATCTCCAACTGAGCGCTAATCTGCTCGACCCGCTGCCACATTCCACCCAGACCAAATCCGCTGACTTGCTACTGCGGATCGAACCCGCATCTGTCGTTACGTACAGACAGGTACAGCCGATAGCATGGAGTAAACAATCAAGTGAGCGTGAGTTGTTAGCAGATTATCGGCTGTACCTCTGCTCGGCATTGCTCTGTCAAATCGTGCTGCTCTGAACAAAATCGTCCTAATGCTTTGCGAGCTACCGAACGTCATATATCCATATCTGAGGTACGAACTCTAAAAACCGAGTTAACTTTGATCGCAGTCTTGGGATTTGGTGATCGTACAATCTGCCGAACGTCATATATCGATATCTGAGGTACCGACTCTCACCGCAGAGTTGATTTTGATCGCAGTCTTGGGATTTGGCGCTCGTACAATCTGCCGAACGTCATATATCGATATCTGAGGTACGGTTGTAAACACCCCGTCAGCTTGGATCGCAATCTTGGGATGGTGAGTTCGCCTAATCTACCGAAATGCACTCGGTGAACGTCATATATCGATATCTGAGGTACGATTCTCAAAACCGAGTTAACTTTGAGAATAGTCTTGGGATGTGGCGATAGACTAAGGTTGAACTTCATATATTGATATATGAGGTACGAATCTAAAAACCGAGTTAACTTTGATCGCAGTCTTGGGATTTTGCGATAGTACAATCGGCCGAAATGCAATTCTGAGTCAAATCGCTGATAATATCTAAGCTCATATTGTTAACTAATTTAGTCAAAGCCAGAGCAATTTGCTTCTGCGACAGCGGAATTCGCTCAATCAACAGCCTTACTGCTTGCTCATCTCCACAAGCGGCTGCTTTGTAAAGCTTCTCAATCAACTCCCTCGGCAACACAGACAGCGACTTAGAAGTCAGTTGCATAACAGGCTCATCCTGTTCGGACTTCCTAGACGACTCCTCTTCATAGATATAGCGAACTCCCAAATGAAGCGCCATCTTCTCAAAAATTACTGTTTCTCGGAACGGTTTGGCAACAAAGTCATCGAAGCCGTTCGACATGGCGAGTTCCTGGGTTTTAACAAAAGCATTAGCGCTCAAAGCAATAATCTTAGTGTTAGAACCGTTCGGCCGTGCTCGAATTTTTTGAGCAGCTTGAAAGCCGTCTAGAACAGGCATCCTCAAATCCATCCAAATTAAATGCGGCTTGTACTTTCGCCACAATTTAACAGCCTTAATTCCGTTATCCGCGAACCACACCAGAAAGCCAGCCGACTTCAATATCTGAGTTAGCAACAACCGATTTGCCGACTCATCATCCGCTACCAGAATGCGATAATTTTGTTGGTTGGATGCCAACCCCTTCACTCGTTTTTGTGGCAGTCTGTCATAAATTTCGCTCTCAGTTGCATGACTGACTTTAATGTAAAAACTAAAAACCGTACCTTTCCGCACAGAACTTTTGACCTTAATTTCGCCACCCATCAGCTTTACAAAAGAGCTACTGATTGGCAATCCCAAGCCCGTTCCCGTTTGCGATTTCCTACCAGTTTCAGTTTGCACGAACGGCTTGAACAAACGGCTAATCTCTTCAGGGGCAATACCAGGGCCTGTATCCTTCACCGAGAACTGGAGAAAGAACTTGGATAGCGGTTTTTTAGCCATAGACTGAAGGCATTTTACAGTCAGCTTCACCCTACCCGCCTCAGTAAATTTAACAGCATTGCCCAACAGATTAATCAAAACTTGGCGCAGCTTGCTTTCATCAGTTCGGACGTATTGCGGTACATCATTCCTGCGTTCAAAAACAAGTTGCAATCCCGATGATTGAGTTTTGAGTTGGAACATCCGTTCTATGTCCGAGAGCAAACTGTACAAGTCAACAGCAGTTTCTTCGAGGGTGATTTGACCTGCTTCAATTTTGGACAGCGACAAAATATCGTTGATTAGTTTCAACAAATGCTCGCCACTGCGATTGATAATATCTAAACTCGACTGCTGTTCCGGTGCAGTTTTTTTAGAGTTCACAAGCAAGTGAGCAAAACCGATAATCGCATTCAGAGGCGTTCTCAATTCGTGGCTCATGTTAGCCAGAAAGGTACTTTTAGCGCGATTGGCGCTTTCGGCTGCAATTTTAGCTTGTTTTAGTTCCTTCGTTGTCTGTGCAACTTGCCGCTTTAAATCGCCGGAATATTCTTCTAGCCGCTGGCGAGATGCTTTTAACTGGGAATTCATGCGCTCGAAAGCACAAGCTAAGGCTTCGAGTTCCGCAACGCCGCTACCTAAAACTGTTGAGTCGAAGTCGCCATCAGCTATCGCCTCTGTTGCCGAAATTAACCGCAGCAGCCGCTGTTCTATTCTTAGGGAAATGGACAGCAAAAGGCAGATAGAAAGAACCAAAGCCAGCAGCACGAGCAAAATAGTGTTGCGGGTGTTAGCCTGAACTTTGTCCGTAAAATCGGTTTCAGGGACAACTGCTACAATCAGCCAGTTTAAGCCTTTCGAGTTTTCAAAAGGTCTGACTTGCAGTAAGTATCTAGAGTTGCTGGCGGTAAAGTTAAGATTTTGGCTGCTGTTAATAGCAGCGAGGCTGCCATAATGTTTAAGCAAATACTCTGTTGAAAGCTGGATTACTTTTTGTTGCAGAGCTTGGGTGCTTTCTCGCTGCAGTCCGTCAACAGAAATAGACGGTTTTGGTTCAGTTACCTCGTTCCAAGCAACTAAATGTCCCGAACGGTCTAAGATAAAGGCTTGACAGTTAGGGCTGATGTGGAAATCGTGCAAGTTAAATTTTGAGGTTGGGGTAGAAAAAGCAGAATTTGTTTTTTGTTGACGGAATATTGTTTTTGGAGAGTCTGACCCATTTCTTTCCCCATTTGGTTTGATTGTGACTCCGGCTGTTTGACTTGGGCGAAGTTGGTTCACCGAACCAGTTTGCATTTTCTTATAAGTCCCTTCTTCTTTCCCAACCCCAACCCGTTCTTTTAAGTAGCTGTCAAGGCGGTCAGAGATGCGGCTCGTTGCTTCTCCCAATAGCTGTGCAACTAAGTCATTCATTGTCTGCCGCCCTGTTTGAAAAGAAAGCCATCCCGTTAGAGCTAGTAAGGTTGAAATTAGGAGAGCGTTGGGGACTGTAAGCACAACGCGCAGCGGGAGGGCAGACTTTTTTTGAACTGAGCTTTTTGGGCTGAACATTGGTTAAAAAAAAGGAGTGGGAATGAGGAAAAAAATGTTCTTCTTCAGAGGGGAGTAACACCAGAAGTAGAAGAGTTCTCCTCTTCTCACTCACCATCCCCGCTCGGTCTCGTTATGCTGTTTGACTAATTCCTATTAATAGTGCAGCCTCAAACCAATCTGAATCCGTCAAAAGCCATAAGTTCTCAGAGCGAGCGGTTAGTGACACAGGCTCCAGCCTGACTCAGCTTGGCAGTATTGAGGAGAGGATTCGCATCTCAACTTTTCGATAATCGGATGGGTAATAGGAAGTTAGGAGACAGTCAGTCAATTCTCTCCCACTCCCCATTCCCTACTCCCCACTCCCCATTCCCGTTACCTATTCCCGCAGCTCCGGCTCCAATCAAAAAGCAGAGCGACTTTTAAGAAGCCGAGTAGTTCGGGCTGTTGGCGGTTGTCGCTGTTGAAATCTTGTTCCAGGGTAGTTGAATTCTTCTCGTGCAATGCGGCTCAGCTCGACAATCACAGACAAGTCTACTCCGGCTCGTGCAGCAGCATCGGCCACCGATAGATTCTGATTTCTTACCAGAGCTAAAAATTGTCGCACGCTGTAGACTACTGGGTCGTTGGCTGCTGTGTAGCCTTTTTGAATGGCAATCAGCAATCCTTTTTCAACATCTGATGCAGAGGGTGCGCGACCTCTATCAACGTTCACAGTCGGCGACATTCTTGGGGTGACGGGAGCGATGCGAATTCCTAAGTGTTCTGGTTCTTTGTTGGTAGGAACGATGTTGAAGTTGTAAAGTCGCTGTTTCCCTTTTGAATCTACAGTTTTGATTGAAAGGTTAGTGATGGTAGCTGTGGTAGCTCCCGGAAAATTGAGCGCTTGAATGGGACGCAAGAAAACAGTTTTGGCTTGGCCGCTTGCCAACTGTGCGTCGGTGCTGAAAACTATTTTTGAGGGGTCGGCAATTAAAACGTAGGCGACAGCTTCATCGGTTGAGCTGAAGTCGATCGCACTCGCGCGACCGGGATAGACTAAAATATCGATCGCACTATTGACGGCAATATCTCGACCCACAGTTTGATAGCCTGTTACTCTTGATTGAGCAAAAGCACAGTCGGGGTAGCTTGCAGTAGCGAACACTGCTGTGAACAAAAGCCCTCCGAGGGAAAGCATTCTTGGGGATTGGATGCGATTCGTCATGGCAGTTATTCGTTGATGTGGAGAAAATTGTTGACAGTAGAAACGGGGATTTCCTTTACTAGTCGCCGCAGTCGCGTTGGGGCGACTTAACCGTTTACCAACGCCTCGGTCAACGGTAAATGTTGAGAAAGCTGTTAACAGTAATAGAAACCGGGGTTCCCTTGTTAACCACAGCTACATTGGGGCGATTTAAAAGTTCTTCAGTTGCTCTATCTGAGCGGCTTTCCATCCGTTTTGCCAGGGGGCTGAAGAAGCCATCGAGGACGGCTGACCAAATTTGGGGGTCTCGACTTTCAACGGTGGTTGTACTGCGGACATACCTACCGCTAATACTGCTAGAGCTCCTGACTTTAGGCTCTGCGAATACTTGACCGACTCGTCCAACTCCCGACAGCACTGCGGTGAGGATATCCTGTCCGGCAATATCGGAACCTGGGTCGAAGTAGCCTGAAGCAATCAACGGCCCAGAGCCCTCTCCTGCAATCAAAATTGCGCCTTCTGGAATGGGCTGCTGTTTAATCTGACCGTTTCTATCAGAGTAGACGAGCGCCACAGCAGTAGCTTGTACCATGCGATTGGTTTTGCTGACGGTGTTAGCTTTGGCAATGACAACCGTGCCCGCAGGAAAAGCAATAGAGCCGTCAGTTGCCGTGAAGTCGGCTGTGAGAGTGACGGCAAATTTGTCGTAAAGCTGTTTGCCTGAGCCTTCATCCCACAGCAGGGGAACCGAAACTATGCCGTTGGCTGTGGTTCCAAGGGGAACCTGAGCTGTTTGGGAGGTTGAGGAACTTTGGGGCGTGCGGTTGAGAATGCCTTTTGCCCCTGGGGAGTTTACTTGTTCCAGAGTTGGGGAATTTGTTAAGGCAGAAGCCTCTGGAGCAGTTTCTGGGGAAAGGGTTTGAAATTCTGTATCAGGCAAGGACGTTCGGCGAGCGCTCAGTCGAGCCGCAGTCTCGATTGGGCTATCGGTAGAATCGGAACTTGTTTGGGGGGAAAGGGCAGCCGGAGTTAATTGGTTAGTCGAGTTTTGGGAGTTATCAGTGGTTTCGAGGCTGTCCTCTGCTGGGGGAAACTCCGGGTGTAGCCTTTCCTCGCTGACGTTATTTGGGCGGTTATATAATTCTTGTGGGATTTGCTCGAAAGAAACGTATGAGGGTTGCGACTTTTGGTTGCCGACATTGACTGTTAGGAATTCAGTTGTGGGAGCTGGCTTTGTCAGAGCGGCGGCGGTAGCACTTGTTGTCGCTGGAGTGCTTGGTGTTGCACTCACGGCATTCGCTATTCGGTTAGGGTCAAAATTTCCCCTAATTTGTCCGAGTTGGGCGAGTTGGTTCCACCGCTCAAACGGGTCGATTTTTTCTTCTGTTGGAGTTGGAATTAAAGGTGGGGGTACTAACGGTTTGAGTATGGGGGCCGGTGCGGGTGTTCTTGAGGGTACTCTTTGAGGTATGGGTGCGGGTAGTGTTACCGTCCGCACTACTGTTCTGGGTGCGGGTAGGGGTTCGCGTAGAGGAGTAGGTGGCGGTGCAGCGCTCCGGGTAGCGACTAGACGCGGAGTTCGCGGAGTTCGTGGGGTTCTTGACGGTTTGGGCGACGGTTCTGTTTTGGGTTTTGCGGTTTTTTGCGGTTTTTCGGCTAACAGTTTTTGTTGGTCTTGGTAAGCTAATTTAGCCAGCAACTCCGGTTTTTCATCTTTAATGGTGCCAGAAGAGCTTTCTTTTGGTGTTGATTGTGCGATAGCTTCGCGAGGTGATTTAGGCTTGATAAATTGCCAAATCAGCAGTCCTAGCAATAGTATTCCACCAGTCAATAGCAGTATTGTCACTGCTCTAGGAACGCCTCTTTCGGAAACAGGCGGGGGCAGTGGGCTTTCCTCATCTTGAGCGAGTTGATATTGAGTTTCCAATGTTAGGGGTGCATTGGGGTCGAAATTAGCAATGAAGTTTTCATCAATATCATCGTCAGAAGGGGAAGGGTTTGGAGAAGGGGAAATAGGGGAATTGATGTTATCGTCATCATTATTGGGGGTATATTCACTTGATGCAGTTGTATGATTCATATTGGCTGTAGTGGTACTATTATCAGGAGTGGTATTAATTGGATTTTCGGTTAATCCATTTCTTTTGTTAGTCATGGGTTTAGAGTTGAATGTGTTGTGTTTAACTGTAAACAAAAAAGCAAAGAGAGAAGACTTCAAGCAAAGGGATGAAACATACTAAATGTTTAAATTATTTAGTTGTTACGGTAGGTTTTTAAATTTACCCACTTGTCGGTTCGGCCCCTTTCCATGTCTCTTTCCTCTTCTATGGTTTGAATTCGACAATTCGGGAAATTTCTAATCCGGCTGCTCTCAAAGAGTGAATAGTCTTCTCTAATTCATTAGCGTTTTCTTTGAGAGGGGATTTGGGAATTTCTACGGCTTTGACGGTGAAGGTTCGATTAAACTGTTCTCGGCTTTCTCCAATACCTTGCTCTAGCACTACGCGAGTAGCAATTACATCTATTTCCCAAACACCTCTTTTTATTTCTCTGGGTTCTGAGATGTGAGAGATATAGACTCCAGAGCGGGTTTTTCCTGAATAGATGGTGTTGGGAACGAGTTTGGCAAGTTCGACCAGGGAAGCTTTACCAAACTCTGATTCCATCATCAAGGAACCCATCCAAGCAGTTGTAGGAACTTGGGAACCTTTAACTTTAATGCCGGGGTCTGGGTCATTTGTGCCGGGAATTTTGCCTGACCAAGCCCAGGTTAAATTTACCCAACTGGATACAAAATTTTGGATAATTTTCGGCTCTCTGTACAGTTCATCTTGTTCTGCAATTCGTGCTGCGGTTCCGTCTTTTAACTGGACAAAGGTAACTTTTCTTTGAGATAAGGATCTCAAACTGACTGTATTCACTAAAACAGCAATTGTCAGGAGGAAAACAAAGCTTGTTAGCAGGACAAAGCACAAGGCTAAGGTGTTTTTAGATTCAGGGAGTAAGGGTTGGGATTGTGAAATTTTCATGGTTTTATTGGAGGGGGAAGGGGAAGGGAGAGGGAGAGTTGGAGAGTGGGGGAGGGTGGAGAGAGGGAGGACAAACAAGTTATTATTAGCTTTTATCGCTACTAATTAGTGCTAGTTTTGATTCAACTCAAAAAAGCGAAAATCTATGCTTCCTTCCCCTTCCCCTAGATCAGTTTTCCGGCAATAACGCCGATCGCGTTACTGGCAATATCTGTAAGCTGTTTGGTGCTATTGGCGATCGCACTGTACAAAGCAGTTCCTCCACCCTTGGCTATTAACACAGCTAGAACGGGAGAAAACACAGCTAAAAAGAATAAAAAGGCGATATCTGTAACTAACTCTGCATCGGACTTGACAATCACTACAGCGACTAATCCAACGACAATGTTGTAGCCCAATTGCACTCCAAATAACGACATAAATCCTATTAACCAAGCCCAGATTGGTTTTCCTTGCAGTGGCAATAGTGATAAACCCATTGCCAGAGGCCCGAATAAAGCTGTTAGCAACAAGGCTGCTTCTAAAATGTTGACAAATGCCCACTGTACCGATCTAAGAATTAAGCGAATGATGGGCAAGACAGTAGACCTAAAAACTTGCCCTGCAAAATCGCCATTTCCTATATCCTGAAGATTGGCAACATTGCCTAAGTTTTCGACAAATCGCTGCAAGCTTTTGAGAGGTCCTCCATTTTGCTGTTCGGCTGCCTGAAGGATTTGTTGAGCTGGCTGTTTTTTGCTGTTCCAGCATTCCACTAAAGCTGATCCAACTTTGCCCTGACATTCGCTGTAGAGTTTCTCAATCTCTTCTTTTCCAGCACTGGTGAGGTTAACGTCGCTCAGGGCAGTTCTGAAGGTCATTTCTCCGACTTGAATCTTCATAATTTCTTGCACTTGAGTGCTGCCTACAGCTTTGATGAATTTGATGCTCTCAGCTAAGACTTTACCGTTGTTACTGAGAAATACTACAATCACAAGCGGCCAGATAAACATGGCTACTAGCTCTGACCAAGACTGTTTTTCGATGATTTCTTTGCCACTGGTGACAGCGAGGTAAGTAACAGATATTCCCGCCAGAATTAGTCCGAGTTTAACTAAAGCAATCCAGAGAGAGGATTCTTGAGTGTTGAAGGTGTTAAACCAAACTAAATTCCACGATTCGACGGTTTTTTGAGAGACTTCTATGGCATCAGAGAGAGTGTCCAGGGCTTGTCCTGCTGTGCTAGTTTGGGCGATTAGTTGTGTCAGCATCGCGGTGTCTCCTTTTTGTGATTTCAGTCTTCGCTTGCCCCTAGGGTGATGCCTCCCGGCATTTGAAACAGTCCGGCTTGAGTAGAAGAAGCGGTAGCAGCCGCAGCATCCTGCCGTCTCTGGGCTGTGTTAATTTCGTTGAGTTCTTCAGCTTGTTGAGCATTGAGAATGTTGGCAAAACTGCGATCGATTTGAGCTTGCTGGCCCTGCATGACTAAAGCACTTTGATTTTCTGCTGATAAGGCTGCTTGCTTAGCTGCGATCGCACTTTGTTGAGATATATTTCTCATAATGTTCTGTGTGACATCTTGACCTTCTGAATCAGCACCCAATTCCATTGAATTTTGGCTCTCGCGATTAGTTTGCTCTACGTTCTGCTGGACAATTTCTTTCATCTGAGCTTGCTTTTGTTGAGCTTCTTTACTGAGAGTGGCTTTATTGGCTTCACTGACAGCACTTTCTCTTTCTGCTAACTCTGCGTTGTTCTCTTTGAGGCTGTAAGAATCTTGCGGTTTCTTCTCTAAAGCAGCGGATAGTTTTGTCCCTTCGCTTTCGGAGGTGTTGCCGTCCATTATGCTTTTAACTGCTTCTTTTAGGTCTGGAACTTTCAATTCTCCTAGGAATGAAGAGAGGGTTGACTCTATTTCACTGCTAAATTTTTCGACTTTATTTAACAAATTGTCCCAGATGCCTGAGATGCTGTCGGAGATGGTGGAGATGGTATCTGAAATTTCGCCTGTTATGTCGCTAATTGTGTTTTCTATACCTCCTATTTCTTTCGGGTTGCTCAAGAAGTTATTAGCTGATTGTTGGATTTGGCTTTCTATTTGTTGATTGGGAACTGTGAAGCTGGAGCGGTTGAAAGTGCTGCTGTTAGGATTGCTTAAGCTGGGAAGCTGTGTAGCAGTCGGATTGCTGTCAGATGTTTGAGCTTTTGCTTCAACAGAATTCAGTATTAAGCTCAGCCAAATTGCAGGAATACTGAGGGCAAGTTTGACAAGAATTTTCGGTGATTTCATCGGTTTTTCTCCGTCTAGCTAGCAATAAGGTCTTGATGAGATTTGTGTTCCTTGATATCTGTGACTGCATTCTTGCCAATATTGGCTAATGAACGCCCTTCTTTAACGGCTTGTACATATTCCGATGCAAATTGTTTGAGTGCTAGCAATTGCCCTTTTAACGTATTGGGATATTGAGCCATCACTCGCGCACGAGCCATCAATTCAGCTTGATTGTTAGCCACACTTGCTAATATCATTTCGCCTGGATAGTATCGGCTTTGCCAGAAACGACCTCCTTTTTCAATTAGCCAATTGGAATAAAGGTCGGCAGCTCTGGGAAGGAAAGCTTCTGTGGCATTCTGGCTAATAATTTCAGCCGGATATCCCAAATTTTTGATCCAAGAAGTGGCTCCGTTTGATGTCAATCTTCCGGTAATTCGATACACCATGTTTTGCATAATCATAGTTCCCGCACTACAGTCGCAAATACTGTCGATATCTTGGGATAGCAAGAGCACTGAAATGCCATTCTTTCTACCCACTGCACAGAGTTCGCCTACTACTTCAGCAAATCCGTCTTTTTTAAACAAAATCGAAAGTTCGTCTCCGATAAATAGGCTTTTAGGGTGAGAAAGTGCGTTGCGGATGCAAGCAGCGTGGGCGTTAATTGCCATCAGGTATTGGTCTTGTTCGTTGCCCAAACCGCTAAGGGCAAAAAACTTAACAGCGGGTTCGGGTGAAAATGTACTCGGCCTGCCAATTGCTTTTCCTAAAGGTGAGGCTAGTAATGCGTTGCATTGAGTGATAATTTGGTTGATGGCAATGCGGTCGAAGTCGGTAAAGGTTTGTAGGTTTAGTTGCTCTTTTGTGCAGAATTTCAGGAGGTTTGTGAGGGTTGGCATTTCTTGCCACGCGGTCGATTTCCAGCCTTTTTCAAAGGCCGTATTGTAGCGCTCGATAATGTCTGGGTCTTCCAGAAATTTTTTCAGAGTTAGCAGCAAAATGGCATCGACTCGCTGCGCTAGTTTTGGGTCGCGGACTTTGCCCATGCTGATAATAGTCAGCGCTTTTCTGATAAACTCTTTCCATTGGTCTAGTCGGCGCGATCGCTCTTCTCTGTCAAAACGCCTCAAATCGGGTATTTCGAGTAGATTCGAGCTGCCAGAGGTGATGTCGTAGTACGCACCGTCGTCGCCTAACAGTTTCACTGCTGTCTCAAAGGTACTGCCGCTTCCTGCTGAGATGTCCATACCGACTACTGGGATATTAGTGGCTAAAGCATCGACCGCAAATCGCCATCCTACAACGCTTTTACCGCAACCGGATTCACCTGTAATAACGGCGCGGCTAGTTTGGTTGTGCATGAGGTCAACGTACACGGGTTTGCCGCCTTTGGTGATGAATTCAACTCCTTTTGAGTCGATGTCCCTTACAGCAGTTAAGGGCAAAATACCGGGGACAGTTTCGGTGTCTAAGGTGAGACGGCGTTCGTTAATTAGCGAACTGCTGTGCAACAGCCAGCTTACAGTAATGGGCAAAGTTTCTAGCCACAGTTGCCAAGCAATGTTGCGCTCTCTTAATACCTTGGCAGAGCCGAAGCTGTGGGAGAGCATTTGGCAAGCGTGTGTTAGTTGCTCCGGCGTTGGTCGGTAGACTAAGAAGGTGACAGCAGCGTGAATTGCTCTTGCACCTTTGTACATTTTTTTCTGGGCTTCAAAGGATTCTTCCTGTTTGACTTCTGCTCCTACATCGCGACCTTGACCTTTTTCTAAAGCGCGTTTTTTGGCACTTTTAGATTGTTTAGCTTGCCTTGCTAAGTTGTCTTGAATAATAAAGTTGGGAGCGGCGCTAATTTCGACAACGGCTTCAGTATCGCGGACGTAGCTGTTGCTCATAATTTTCCAGAGCCATTGCAGTTGCTCTCTGGTATTGAGCCAGCCGCCGGGGCCCTCTTCCATTGTTAGCACGCCGCATTCTGCGTTTCTGCCGGGGAGCAAAATGCGTGAGCTAGCTTTTCTGTGTTCCGGGCAGCTCGAACGGCCGCTCATACCTTCAATTAAAATGGTGCAGGCGTGTTTGTGACTGTTGATGGTTTCGGTTAGTTTGTAGTCCGACGCGGTTTCTTTTAAGGTGAGAAGTTGAGGGATAGGAGGCACAGGTGCGTTGTTGAATTTTTGCCACAGCCACCCCCACAGCGAACGGGCATTCATGGGTTGAATTTCCAGTCCGATTTTGGTGTTTAGCAAGAGTTCCCAACGGATGTATCCTTGCTCGAAAGCGTCGAGCAGCAGTTGTTTGTAAAAACGTTCAGAGTAGATGCGCTCGTTGCCTGTAAATTGTGCAGCAATGCTGTTGGCTGTGTTGACAATTCCATTGATGAATTTGCTCAGAGGGTCATTGGATTTGGAGCCAGATTGAGCGTTGAATGTCCAAGTGCAGAAAATAGTTTGGTTCCACATTTGTCGGGAACCTGCTAAGTTGAGTTCTTGAATGCGTTTCTGTTCGTTACGAACGAGTACAGAAATGGGTTTGAGGTGACAGTTGTCAGCCAATTCAGTTAACTGTTGCTGGCGAACGCAATCGCTGCTGTAGCAGCCGGTGTGAAAGGTCATTTTTTCGCCTGGGGCAATGTCTTTTAGCCCCTCTTCTAAGGCGGTAGCTGCGTTGTTTACTTCATGGCGGTACAGGATGTTGTGAAAGCCAGCCGTCTCGAATCCGAATACAATTTGATATTGACTGCCTTCATTCAGTAAGTAACCAGAAACTTCTCGACCATCCTTTTTGACAGTCACTAAACACAGGAGGTTTTGGTAGTTTTGGAAGGGCATAAGTCGGCTGTTACCTCCTTGTTGATTGGGAGCAAGTTTGGGTTTAAGTTGGACTCGGACTTGTGAATCGCTGATTCGGTGGCGAATCGGGTTTGGTCGGTGTTGGGGAACGGGAGAAAGGTATAAAAGATTACCGTTGTACCACTCATTCCCCGGCGGAGGTCTAAACCTGTCTACAAAAAGGTGAGGTTTGTTACCTGTCAGGAGCCACCAGCTTATAATTAGCCAGAAAGTAGTGGTGAAAAACCAAGGCATTCCTAAGCTGAATAGGCCGTTGGTGAGGATGTAGGAAATTACAGTGATTAGCATCCAGGGAATTAGCTGTTCCGCTGGAATGATGCCGATGCTGGCTTGTTTGCCGAGAATTTTATTGACGGAAATAAAGTCTTTATCTGGGTCTTTGATCATAATTTAAACGAGTTTAGATTTGAGGTTGAGGTATGGGGGAGAGGGGAAGAGGGAGAGAGGGGGAGAGTGGGAGAGGGGGAGAAGTTTGAAAACTTGCATTGCAACAACCCGATAAAAACTAGAGGGCTTCAACATCTAACATATACTCACCCACTTGAAGAGAAATGAGGGATTGTGTAACTGCCATCTACCTGAAAATTTAAACAGCTTGCTGTTTACTGCACACCTCTAATCTCCCCCACTCCCCCATTCCCATTCCCCTTCCCATTCTTCCCTAAGCTCCTCCACCTCCGCCATTGCCAATGAACAGAAAAGTTATTACGTCAACGGCAATTACAATGGCAAAGGCTAAGGCAACTTGGGTAACAATTGGTCTCCAGTCATTACCTTGTTGTGCTTGGTTGTAGGCGAAAAGAGAAGCGGCTGCTACTAACAAAAGAAATGCTCCGCGAATTAAGTTGAAAATCAGTTCGATGACTTCAGCATCAATAGCTTCGCCTCCTGCTGAAGAGGCTCCTTCTGCGAGTTCTTGCATAAATTCTTCTAAGCCGGAGAGGAAGAGGGCGTTGGCTGGGGAATCGAGTACGGAGAAAAGTGCAGTAGAGGTGATAATGGCAGTGGCAATGTGCCAAAAGCGGATTTTGCAACCAATGTATCGCTCTACAATGGGAATAGCTCTAGTGAGGTGCCATAAACTCAAAAACACAATGCTGGAGCAGCCTAAAGTCGCAATTAAGAGCGGGTCATGAATGCTGAAGTAGATGAGCGAGGCTAGGCAAATGCCGAGGAATGGAAGGTCGCCCAGTTTTATTTTCTGTTGTTTTAACCAGCGTGATAATGAGTTGCGGTTTTGTTGATTTCTTGTTTGGTCTAAGTAAGTAGCCATGTCACTATCTCGATTACTTGAGTGCTTTAATGCCAATTTAAGTTGCACCTAATCCCTGCAAAATCGCCAAAAAAGGTGATTTTATACAGTGAGAGTGACCCCCTCCAAATGGAGGGTGCAAGTAAAAAAAGTTATTTCAAATTTCCATTTCGGTCTCAGTTTTTCTAGCTTCCTGCTTGTTGGAGTTCTGGTTTGGAGCAAGTTGCTGTTGGGAGAGGAGATTTTCAACTACTTCTGGTGGAATGTCGCACAGAAGTACCTCAAGATTACCTTTTTGGAGGCTAGCCTCAAAAACTATCTCGCTGTGAGAGTTAAAGCCTTTGACAGTACCCTTCGACTTGGATTTATCGCTGAATTCGACTTCAAAGTCGAGGCGCGAGCCCTGGGAATCGGTAAAGCTCACTTCATCCTGACCGCTTCTCTTTACCATTTCAGCTAGCCGCTCTTGGTTGAGAGCTTGTTGAAAAATCTTTAAGCGGTCGAGTTCTTCTTTTTCTTCAGGTTTCAGGAAGTCGTTTGTAACTTCCCATTCTCCAGTTTGATCCTGTACTGCTGAAAACAGTTCCTCGCCTTCCTTAGTTTTTAAGCTGACAGCGGTAGAGGAGTCAAAATTTGTTACATAAAGTTTGGCTTGTCCAAAATCTACGCCGTCTTCTAATGCAATGCCTTCCGCATTTGCTTCTTCTTCAGCTAGGCTATAAATTTTTGCCAGTGTTGCTGCAAGTTGCGCGTCCTGAGTAAGATTTGGGGCTGTCACAGTGATTTTTTTAGCAGTAGCGCTAGCGCTGCTGCTAGCTGGGATTGTTGATTCCAATGAAATTTTTTCACCTATTTCTGTTGCGTTTTGTACGAATTGGTCGCTGAGCGATGGAGTTGAGCTGTCGGGCGGTTCTAATTGTGCCTCGCCAGCTTGAACGCCTGTCTCGCTTTTTTGAAGAGAAAGTTTGTTCTCTAAAGCTTCTATTCGTTGTTCTAGGGTATCGAGTCGCTTTTCAAGTCGGTTGAGTGCTTCATTTATTTGTACGAGCTGTTCTTCAAAACTCGCCTCTGTGTCAATCTTAATAGAAGCCGTTTTTTCAGAATTGTTGTCTCTCACACTGCCGGAAATTTTATCAACTTTTCCGTGGACTTTGCTAACAGCTTTAGCTAAGAGCATACCGGGTGTTGACACAAGTTCGGCATCCGGTTCAGGTAAGATGTTTTGTTCCGGTTCTGGCTCCGGTTCAGCTATTGGTAAAGTTTCGGATTCGACCATTGCATCTGCAACTGAATCCGCTTCAACCAAGTTGGTAACTCGCTGGGAGAGCGAGTCAGCTCGCTGGCTTTGAGCTTTGAGCCTTTTGACAAGATCGGCAACTTGGCGCTCTTTTCCAGCCCCAAGAGCAGCTTCTATAATTTGAGAAGCTGCTTTTTTGCCAATCAGAGTAGCGAGAACCGCAACTTGAGCACTCATGCCGCTGACAGTTGTACCTTCTACCTCACTTCCAGAAATGGCTGTTCTACCACTGACTTGTACAGCAGCATCGAGGATACTATCGATGTTCTGGTCGTTTGATTTTTTGCCTTGAGGTCGCTGTTGGCTCGTTCGGGTTTTGGAAGGTGTGACTGCTAAGGATTCAGCAATTTGTACCGGTTCATCTGTCTGAAGTTTTCTTTTGGTTTGGGATTTAGCTGATAATTCTTCTTCTTCCAAATCTTCTCGATCAGAGTTTTGAAGGTGGCTTTTAGTTTGAAACTTAGCTTTGGGTTTAGGTGCTTCGAGTTCAAACTCATCTAACTGACTTAGCTCATCTCTCGGAGAGCGGCTTAAGGCTTTAGATTTAACCAGTGGTTCTTCCGACTCCAACTCCTCTACGTCATCTTTTCGGGATCTTCTTTTGGTTTGAGAGTTGGGTGATGGCTCGTCGTCATCCGAATTTTCTATTTCATCTTTTTTCGATTTGATATTGGCTTTAGATTTCGATCTGTGCGATGGTTCATCATCTTCTAAGTCATCTAGCAAATCGTCTTTTTTAGACTTGTTTGCCGTTTGAGATTTCGATCGACGCGAGGGTTGCTCATCCTCTAATTCATCTAGTAAATCGTCTTTTTTAGACTTATTTGCCGTTTGAAATTTAGACTTGGGGGAGGGTTGCTCATCATCCAATTCATCTAGTAAATTGTCTTTCTTAGACCTTGTTTTAGTTCGAGGCGAATCGAGTAATGCTTCAATTCCTGTTTTAGTAAATCGGTTGTCGTCCGGCTCTCCTAAGTGTTCCATCATGTACTTTCCTGTGGTAGAGCCGTACTCTGGTCGATCGCTCAAACTGAGGACGAGTCCGTTGTGCTTGACCTCCACGCTAATGCCAGGTTTGCCGTCGGCTTCCGTTAGTTCTTCAATTGCATCGGCAAAATCTTCTACGCTGGTGAGTCCATTTTCCTGGCAGTAATCTAAAGCTTTCTCGCAGCGATTTCTTAGGTAGTTGAGGATTTTCTTGCCCTCCGCTGTGTTAGGGGTGATGTAATTTCCCTGGCTTCGGCTTCGGTATGCTGTTTTTGTAGCCATAATCTTTGTGGCGGCGTGAGTGGATATTTCCCATGAAATTCGAGCAGTGTGGCTAGTGACTTCACTCTAAAGAGCGGTTTTGGGGAGTTAAAGTGACCCCCTCCAATCGGAGGGGGAAGGTTAAGCGGGAGCAAAAGAAGTGTCATATCATGTCCGTCAAAATACCCATAAAACCGCAGGCTTCAATGTGTGTTGTACAAATGTCCTCAAGGGAGGTGAAAGTCGAATGTGTCTTTTCTTGCGTCATTCGACTTTCACCTTCGACAAGCAAGACACATTTAGGCAACACGCATTGAAAAGGTTTGCGCTTTTTATATGATTTGCATGAGCAGGTAT
Organism: Microcoleus sp. T3_D1; assembly: GCF_036700405.1. Classification (NCBI taxonomy): domain Bacteria; kingdom Bacillati; phylum Cyanobacteriota; class Cyanophyceae; order Oscillatoriales; family Microcoleaceae; genus Microcoleus; species Microcoleus sp. T3_D1. Next base: position 3,385 of record NZ_JAUBOV010000043.1, on the reverse strand, counting down.
TTGTAAATTCGCCACAGCAAAGTAATAGAATTGCAATTACGGTCTAGTTAGCGGACATAATATGACTTCCGAAATTACGTTAAAGTTGTGCGTCGGCAACTCTAAATTTTGAAGATTCCGAAGCTAATTCAGGATCGACTTTTAAGAGATATTTGAGAAAGTGAGCGCTGCTATTTTCCGAAAGCTTTTTAATAACTTGACCTGTTTTTAAGTCAGCAGCTAAGACCGGATTATCAGCTTCATCTCTGACTAAACACCTAACATTATTGCGAGATTTGCTAATAAAAGCTGTCCAGTTTCCCACAGGAATTGTAGTTTCTCCAGTTTGGTTATATGCTTCACAAATCGCATCTTTCAGCAATTGTGAGAGGTTGGCGGGGCTGGCAGGAATGTCTTCGGGTTGAGACGGCTGTTTGTTTTGGGTAGAGGTTGGCGATACGGATTGCGATCGCTCTTGACAAGGGGTTGGCGATACGGATTGCGATCGCTCTTGACAAAAGGTTGGCGCGACTTCTGCAAGTTCCTCAACTGATTCAATTAGTCGCACAGAGCTAGGGTTGATGTTTAAGATCAGAGCACTACCTTTAGGCGAGGGTTCAATAGTGGCCTCAAAGGTAGTGCCGATCGGCAATTTAGGTGAATTAGCAGAGAACATGGCTAGCTCTTGTCCGTCAAGGAGGACAATAGGGCTGCCGTCGCGCCTTGAATCGGTACCGCTAACAGAACCCACCTCAAAAGTCAATGTTTTCTGCCTCCATTTTGGACTGCTAAAGTCAACATCTTTCAAGTCATTGTACTTCTGTCCAATCAGTTCAGCTCTGTCAAACTGAAAGGTTTGCAACTGCTGGCAAATTTCATCTGTAAACAAGTTGAGAACCAATGCTGCTTTAGGTGTTTGGTTTTGGGACTCAAGCCAAGTATAATCAGCAGGAGCTACAATGCGTGAACTCACATCTTTGGTGCGACCAAGACCATCGCGGTAGGTTAAGTCTAAACTGTCGATGTCGTTGACATTTTCGCAAAACTTCTTCTCAAGAATTCCCACCAGTTTTTCGCTGGGTTCAATTAAGGCAAAATTGACCATTGGCAGGCTCGGATGCAAAGTTGCTTCATATTTAATGCCTTTGCTGTCTAACAATTCTTTCCAATGTCCAGCTAAGTCTTTGCCAACTGGCTGTCGCTTCTTATCCCTGACAGTCTTATTGCTGCCGTCCCGTTCAAATTCCTCGAAAGGGACACTCAGAACGTAAGTGTCTTTTGGCATTGCTTCGTGGAGTCGCTCGTACTCAGGTTCAAGGTTGAATTCAATCAGCAGTTGGCGAGAAAGTTCCTTACAAGCTTTGCGAGGAACTTCTAAGTTGGGATTTGCGGTTTCGACGTGCCACATCGCACTAGCAGCTAAAAACCGTTCTTCAGGGTCAGTCCAAGCTTCGGTCACATCGGCTCTTAAGCTCTCGTATAACTTGCTGACGGCTTCTTTAATTGCCTTAGAATCGCCGCCGCACTCCAAGTGAATTTCACCCATCCTTTCTCGATAGCGTTCCTTAATATCTTGCGCCCACCTGACATAATGTTTCTCCCATTTTTCTCGCTCATCTAAGTCCGAAGGAGACTCAAACAAGTAGCGAAATTCGTCGCGGTGGCGGCTTTTTAAACGAGTCGGTTCCCACTCTGGGTTAACAGCCTCCCTAGCAATGCAATTGATAGCGGTGCCGTCTCCTATAGGTAATGGCACGGTTTTGTAAAGCCTGGGGTCGTCTTTGTAGTCAAATAGGTAGCTTGGGTGCTGTTCTGACCACTGCTTAGCCTTGGACAACAAGGTGGGGTGGTGGTCTTCGGTGCGAGTAGCACTTTTGGGACTATCGACTTCAATTTGCAGGGCATCAAACAGCTTTCCAAGAAGCTTCCGCTTCTGTTGATTGAATAAACTTTCTGGCTGTCCTGGTTCTGCTGCTGACGATTGCACTCTCCCGATTAAGGTAGCCACCCAGCCGATTTTATTTTGGGCGATCGCTACGGCAATTTGCCGCAATTTGGTATACTTGCGATCGCCATCACTATCGGTAGCTTTAGTGTAGTCAACTTTCTCTCGCTTCTCAACTGCATCGTACTCATTCTCTTGATTAGCGTGCCTGGTTTCAGAGGCAATATTCGGCATCCGAGAAGCAGGCGTAACTACCAGTTGGTCGCCGTCAAAATCACATTGATGATGCTGCATGGCTTGGTCAGAGCGAATGAAAACGCACCCTTTGTATTGCGTTAATGCGCGATGGCTTTTGTTGTCTACTGTGTAGCGGCGGATGTTATCTTTACTGACAATTGGGTATCGGGTAACGATGACTTCTGTGCCGTGTCGCAAGTGAGGGGCAACAATTGTACCGGGCTTGAGGCTTTCACAAGGTTGAGCCATTGCTGAACCATGATGAATTGCTCCTTTAATTGCTAAGTCTTTCCACTTTTTAGCCAGTTGTTCTTGCATGAAATCGACGACTTTGGGAAAGTCGAGGAGTTGACCGAGTTTGTCGTTCCTCAAAATTGAAATTAGCCGGGATTCGTTGCGTTGGGCTTTTTCATCTGTTTCGTCTTCTAATCCGCTGCTGTCTTCGTGAAGGCTAGATTGAAAAGCAGCTTTTTTGTCGTGCTGCTCCACTAAGTATTTGGCAAGTTGCAGCCGGTTATTTTGCAAGTCAGCTAGCTTTTGGGCTTCTATTTTGGTCGGTGTGGCTATGTCAGCCCCAATAGCTGCTTCGGAATACCAAATCGAAAATTGCCAGGAATTTTCGTATTCAGTTACTTTGGCGTTGCCTCGATTTCCCAGTATAGCTTTGGGAAATTCGTAGTCACCACAGGGGATAAGTTCAGCTAATTGCTCTTTAGCAACTCCTTTGATAGAGGAGCGATCCATAATGATATCATAACCCAAGTCGGAGGTTAAATTAGCATCAGGCAACAGCGTTCCTTTAGCAAGAAAGCTAATTTCTGGAGTGTGGCAGTCTTCTTGTCCCCATTCCTGCATCCAGGCAAATCTGAATTGAAAAGGTCGGTTGTAATTCCCTCCTAATTGTTGGGCTAGTGCCGGTGAAATTTTACCGTGACAGTCTCCGGTTTGCCACTTATGAGCTTTCGCTTTTTCACTCTCGTCATCGCTTTGAGAATCAACAATTTTGACTCGCAAGGTTTCGCCGTCAAGGGAGCTATCTAACAATTTGGCTCCTTGGTTGCAACTGCTAACTAGCAGTGAGCCGTAGCGACAGGCGTGGTCGGGTTGGGTTTTGAATACGCTCAACAGTTTGGTTGAGAGTTCAATGCAGGGTAATCGCATCTTAATTTCGATGTCATTGTCAAGAAGATTGGCTTGACATTTGACAGAGGGATTCAACGAAAA
>NZ_JAUBOV010000173.1:0-3041 GCF_036700405.1 Microcoleus sp. T3_D1 | reverse complement strand
TCTGATACTATATTAGCAAGTGGGGGTGGAACTACCTCACTATAAAAAGCATGAGAAAAAAAAGGAAAAAGAAGCCTTCGGTCTAACTGTACTCAGTTGACCGTCAGGTTTGTTCACAGATACTTTGTGAATGTATAGCAATCCTTGCAGGAGTCGTAAATTTTTTACCCCACCCCAACCCTCCCCTTATCAAGGGGAGGGAGTAAGAAATTCACAAAGGATTTAGGATGGCTATATGCAATTCAAGTCTAATGAGTCAGGAGTCATTACTCATTCGTCATTAAGTAAGTCATCCCAAAAAAACAATACCTCAGAAACCCGGTTTCTGCGTATATTTATCGTGAGTCGTCGCAAAATCTTCTAGAAACCGGGTTTCTCGCCCCCTGCGTAAGCCACGAGCGAGAGGTTTTTAACGCGGATTGGGTAGGAGTTAAAAATTAAAGTCCTTACTGCCAAAAAACAGCAAGGACTTTAATGATTTATTCCTGAGTGTTAAGGATGAACATCCTTACTACACAGGTTAAATAGTTGCCATCACTTCACGCGCTGCAGCCAAAGTTCGATCGATATCTTCGTCAGTATGAGCCAAAGAAGTAAATCCAGCCTCAAACTGCGAAGGAGCAAGATAAATTCCGTGCTCCAACATTCCCCGGTGAAAGCGGCTGAACTTCGTCAAATCCGACTTCTTCGCATCCTCGTAATTGTGAACCGGGCCAGCCGCAAAAAACAAGCCAAACATCCCGCTAATTTGCCCGCCCCAAACCGCGTGTCCCGCTTCCTTAGCAATTTTTAGCAATCCGTCAGACAGTTTTTTGGTAATCTTATCCAACTGTTCGTAAGTGCCGGGTTTTTGTAGCAATTCCAAAGTCTTAATCCCAGCAGTCATCGCCAAAGGATTTCCCGAAAGCGTACCCGCTTGATACATCGGCCCAGCAGGAGCCACCATCCCCATAATATCCCGCCTTCCCCCGTAAGCTCCCACCGGCAAACCGCCGCCGATAACTTTACCCAAAGTAGTCAAATCCGGGGTGACACCGAATCTTTCCTGAGCTCCGCCGTAGGCGATGCGGAAACCGGTCATTACTTCATCAAAAACTAACAAAGCACCGTTATCTTTAGTAATTTCCCGCAAACCTTCGAGAAAACCTGCATCCGGGGTAATAAAACCGGCATTCCCCACCACTGGTTCCAGAATTACGCCTGCTATCTGGCCGGGATTTTCGGCAAATAAAGCTTTGACTGCTTCTAAATCATTGTAGGGAGCGTTGAGGGTATTGGCAGTAGTGGATTTCGGGACGCCCGGAGAGTCAGGAAGGCCCAGAGTTGCGACGCCGGAACCTGCTTTTACCAAGAACATATCGGCGTGCCCGTGATAGCAGCCTTCAAATTTAATCAGTTTATCGCGTCCGGTGAAAGCTCGCATCAGCCGCAAAACGGCCATACAGGCTTCGGTGCCGGAGTTGACAAATCGCACCATTTCAATGCTGGGAACGGCATCGATGACCATTTCGGCGAGTACGTTTTCCAACAGCGATGGTGCGCCGAAACTCGTACCTTTTTCTAAAGATTCGTGCAGGGCTTTGATGACTTCCGGGTGGGCGTGGCCGCAGATGGCCGGGCCCCAAGTGCCTACATAGTCAATGTATTGGTTTTCGTCAACATCCCAAATGTAGGCTCCTTTTACCCTGTCAAAGACGATGGGCTGTCCGCCTACGGATTTGAAGGCGCGGACGGGGGAACTGACGCCACCTGGCATCAACTTCTGGGCTGCAGCGAAAATTTCTTCTGATTTGGTCGTTTTCAAGGTTGTGGAAACCAATGTTTTCTCCTTAGTGAACGTCTGTTGTTGGTAGAATAATTTTATAGCCAGTTCAACATAAAGGTTAGGTCGATTCAAGGAAACTATTCTAGTAGATTTTAGGGTACAAACCAATTAGTAGCAATACTAGCTGGGGTTTTTTAGGCTTTGTCGCACTAGCACCGAGCGCCCTCAAATGTAATTTTTTGTAAAATAGTTCTTGACAATTTACCCCTCCCTTGCTCAATCTTCTCTCTTCCTCTGCGTCCTCTGCGTTCTCTGCGGTTAATTAAAAAAAATCTCCCACAGGAAAGCGTTAATCTATCTTACCAAGTTGAAATAAAATTATGTCTACTACTGATTTATCGAGTTTGAGCCGATCGATCCCAATTGAAAAGATTCGTTACGACGATCGCGGTTTAGTGCCTGCGATCGTCCAAGATTATTTGGACGGTACGGTGTTAATGATGGCCTGGATGAATCGGGAGTCCCTGCAAAAAACGCTCTCTACCGGGCAAACTTGGTTCTGGAGTCGTTCTCGTTCCGAATTGTGGCCCAAAGGCGCGACTTCGGGACACGTTCAAAATGTCAAAGGGCTGCGTTACGACTGCGATAGCGATGCTTTGCTGGTGACTGTCGAACAAGTCGGAGATATTGCTTGTCACACGGGAGAAAGAAGTTGTTTTCACCAAGTTGACGGGGAAATTTCACCGCCGCCAGGGGATATGTTATCTCAATTATTTGCGGTAATTTGCGATCGGCGCGACAATCCTAACGAAAGTTCTTATACTTGCAAATTGTTCGAGGGCGGCGACAACAAGATTCTCAAGAAAATTGGCGAAGAGTCGGCGGAAGTTGTGATGGCTTGCAAAGATGACGACAAAGATGGAATTGCTGGGGAAGTAGCGGATTTATTTTATCACGCTTTGGTTGCTTTGGCTCACCATCAAGTTGATTTAAGAGAAGTTTACCGCAAATTGGGCGATCGACGAAAATAATCTAAAATTGGGAATTGGGAATTGGTAAAAGAAACCGCGTTTGTTAACTGTCAGGACTTACGCATGGGGTCGAGAAACCGGGTTTTTTTACGAAAAGACGCGTTCGTACTCGAAGATTAGGTAAAAAACCCGGTTTCTTTGTCGGAGTGCGTCCAGCACTGACTGTAATTTAGCTAGTCAGACGGGAATCCCTCGCGCGATACCGCTTCGGTTGGTGTGGGATGAAAGGCGCGTGAGACTCCTGA
>NZ_JAUBOV010000042.1:44549-63049 GCF_036700405.1 Microcoleus sp. T3_D1 | reverse complement strand
TTTCTTGTTTTCTTGACCCTACATTAGATTCTTCTGAGTCCTTGTGTCAAGCCTAATTGAGATGCTCTTACCCTGCAGAGCCGACCCCCAATGCGATCGCTTAGCTCAAAGAGCCTGACATCTATCTGTTCCCTCCCGCTTAGCTCCAAAAGGCGTTTAAGTACAGGACTTTCATTAGGATTAGCCTTCATCAGACGATAAGCAGTATAAGCACCAGAGACACCGCCGCCGATGATGGCGATGTCCGTTAATGGGAATGGTGGGGACTGAGGGTTTGTGATTTTTATATTCATCTGAAATCCTTGAGATATAGGGTAAAATAATCTCAATCTAGGGTAACACAATATCAGCGGGAGTGCTATTTTCTCTTCCACAATATACTAAAAAGTTTATAAATAAATTATTATTTGACGCAACCAACAGTTTTTTTGTGCTACCTTGGTTAGTCAGATGAAAGGGTTGCCAAAAATTCAATTTTAAAATTCACGACTTACGCGCTTACTAGGATTTTCTGTAGTTTTGAGCGTAACGAAGCGTTTCCCTTACCCTTGCTACATCGTTACAAGGCCTAAGTCCTAAAATTGACATACAGCCTCTAAAATATTGCACAAATTGAAAAATCAACAGCAATAATATGTCCTTAACATCTTTGAAACGTTCAGTCTCTAAACTTTCAGACAAAGTTCCCCTCCGCATCGTTCTCGTCGTACCCTTTGTTCTCCAAATATTTGGGACAGTAGGGTTAGTAGGGTGGCTATCATTTCGGAATGGGCAACAAGCTGTCAATGAGGTTGCTTCACATTTGCAGTCAGAAATTAGTTCTCGCATTCAAGAACATTTAGATCGCTATATGGCAACTCCTCATTTGCTCAACGAGCTCAATTCCAAAGCAATTTATTTAGGTAACTTGAACTTGCAAAAACCGAGTAGCCGCGAACGCTACTTCTGGAATATTATCCAATCATTTGATTCAGCAACTCATACCTATATTGGGACTACAAAAGGAGAACTTTTTGGCTCAAAACGGGTGGCAGATGGCTCAATACAGATCGGTCTGGCTGACGCATCGACGAACAATAGCCTCAATTACTATTCTGCTAATAGTCAGGGCGATCGCATTGGCGAATTCAAAACATCTACTCCTAGTTTTGATGCGCGAGTTCGACCTTGGTACAAAGCTGCTATAGGCGCTGGTAAACCTGTATGGAGTAAAATTTATACTGATTTTGTCAGCAAATCTCTTTTGATTACAGGCGTTCAACCTATCTCCGACAAATCAGGAAAAATGGTGGGAGTTCTCGCTGTCAACATTACCCTCACTGAAGTCAATAAATTTCTCAACAGTTTAAAAATTGGCAAGTCGGGGCAAACTTTTATTATAGAGCCGACAGGAGAACTTGTTAGTACATCTACTCTCGATCCCGTTTTACTTGTCAAAGGAAAGGAGACAGAGCGTGTCAATGCTGCATCAAGCCAAAATCCCTTAATTAAAGCAACAGAAAATCAGTTAAAAAAACACTTTGGCAATCTTACTGAAATTAACAGCGTTCACCAATTAGACTTTAAGCTCGACGGTAAGCGGCAATTCATTCAAGTACAGCCGTTTCAAGACATTCGCGGTTTAGACTGGTTAATTGTAGTAGTAATTCCCGAAGCTGATTTTATGGAGCAAATCAACACCAATACCCACACAACTATACTGCTGTGTATAGCAGCATTAATCGTAGCAACGGGTGTCGGCATTCTGACTGCAAAATCCGTAATTCAGCCACTTTTACGTTTAAATAGAGCAGCCAAAGAAATCGCTCAAGGCAAATTAGAACAGACAGTCCAAATAGAACGATCCGATGAACTAGGAGAGTTAGCTACATCATTTAACAGCATGGCACAGCAACTACAAGAATCCTTTGCTGCTTTAGAATCTAAAAATGCTGATTTGCAACGGCTCGATAATCTCAAAAATGAATTTTTAGCTAATACTTCTCACGAACTTCGCACTCCCCTAAATGGCATGATTGGAATTGCGGAATCGATGATTGATGGCGCTACTGGCGAAACCACAGAAATTCAGCGCAAAAACTTGTTAATGATTGCTTTAAGCGGACACCGATTATCCAATTTAGTGAATGACATTCTCGATTTTTCAAAGCTCCGGCATAAAAATATCGAGCTACAATTAAAGCCAGTAGGGATGCGAGAAATAGCAGAGATAGTTATTATGTTTAGCAACTCTCTAATCGGCGGTAAAAATTTGCAATTAATTAATAAAATTTCTTCCGACTTACCCCCCGCTGAGGCCGATGAAAATCGCCTCGAGCAAATTATGCACAACCTAGTCAGTAATGCAATTAAGTTCACTTCTGAAGGTCAGGTAGAAATATCAGCCGAATTAGTAACAGAACACAATTTAATTTCTGAGTCAGATAATGTGATGCACTCATATTTAGCTGTTACTATTTCCGACACAGGAATAGGAATATCTGAAGATAAATTTGACCGCATTTTTGAATCATTTGAGCAAGGCGACGGTTCCACAGCACGGGAATACGGCGGTACAGGTTTAGGTTTAGCCGTTACCAAAAAGCTAGTCGAATTACACGGCGGCGAAATCAAGGTAGAATCAACAATAGGTGTGGGTTCAAAGTTCACCTTTACGATCCCTGTTTCTGAAGGGGAAGTTGAGCAAAGGCGAGATGTTTTTCCCGTTGCTAGTTTCCAGTTAGCTGCTGATGGACTATTTGACAAAGAGCTTCAATCTTCAACAGTAAACGGTCAAGAAAAAGCATCTCAAATAAAAATTCTGATCGTAGATGACGAACCAGTTAATCTTCAGGTACTTGTCAACTACCTTTCCCTAAGAAATTATACAATAACCCAAGCTAATAACGGGTTAGAAGCCTTAGAAATGATTGAAAACAATTTCATTCCAGACCTAATATTGCTAGATGTGATGATGCCAAAAATGACGGGTTATGAAGTCACAAAAAAAATTCGCGAGCGTTACACTCTGACTGAAATTCCCATCGTGCTATTAACTGCCAAAAATCAAGTCAGAGACTTAGTGGAAGGATTGAGTGTCGGTGCTAACGATTATCTTAGTAAACCAGTTGCTAAAGATGAATTGTTAGCCAGAATCCAAACTCATATTAACCTGTCCCGTCTGCGCGCAGAAAACATCCGCATCAGCGCAGAATTAGATATTACGCGCCGACTACAACAGATGAACTTACCCAAAGAATCAGAACTACAAGCGATTGAAGGTTTAGAAATTGCAGGATTTATGGAACCAGCAGAGCAAGTATGCGGGGATTATTACGATGTACTAAACTGCAACGGAAAAGTTAAAATTGGCATCGGTGATGTAACTGGACACGGATTAGAAAGCGGCGTATTAATGATGATGGTGCAAACCGCAGTGCGGACTTTAATGACAAATAATGAAACCGATACTGTAAAATTCTTAGATACAATCAACCGCACAATCTATGATAGTTTGGAGCGGATGAAGTGTAATAAAAATATGACTCTTTGTTTGCTAGACTATAGCGAACGCACCCTGACTTTGAGCGGTCAACACGAAGAAATGATTGTGGTAAGAAATAATGGCGAAGTAGAGTTAATTGATACGATGGATTTAGGATTTCCGATTGGACTGGACGCCGATATTGCAGATTTCGTATCATCAACTAGCGTCGAGTTGAATTTAGATGATGTTGTTGTACTATACACTGACGGGATTACTGAAGCTTTTGATATCAATAAAGTAGAATACGGTTTAAAGCGGCTTGTAGAAATAGTTAAACAAAACCGCCAGCATTCAACTATTGAAATCAAGGAAACTGTGATTGCGGACGTGAAGCGCCACATCGGGGAGCAAAAGGTGTATGATGACATCACTTTAGTTGTCCTCAAACAAAAGTCTTGAAATTACTATCAAAATCAGTAGGACAGCGCCACCTAAAATCATAGTCCCTGATGACGCTCCGATCGGCTTCCAAATAGTCCACAGTTGCCTGCTATGATATTCAGCACGCAGTCTGTTAAGTTAGTGTGTGTTTTTAGCTAAGCCTAAAGAGTGCCTTTTTTTCTGTATTTTAGGTTTCAGATTCCACTCACTTTTTTTCTGACTGCGCTCAGTCCACATTCAAAAGCTGTCCGCAGTATTGTAAATCTAAAATCTAAAATCCAAAATCTAAAATCGATATGATCGCCCCCAACCTCCCAAATCTCCTGACAAGTATCATCCCTGTCGCACTCCTGCTGCTGCAATTGCCCGCCGCCGCAATTCTGATGTCGCGTTTGATCAAAGGCCCATCGCGCATCCCGCCCCTGGAACCCGATTCGCCGACGCTGGATTTGTTGGGTAGTTGTACTGCGGTGGTACCGACTTTGAATGAAGCCGATCGCATTTCGCCTTGTTTGGAAGGATTAAGCCGCCAAAGTTACGAACTCCGAGAAGCGATCGTGGTTGACAGCTATTCGGTAGACGGAACCGGAGATTTAGTCAAAGCTGCAGCACAAAAAGACCCCCGGTTTCGCTTGATTAACGACGATCCGCTGCCGACGGGTTGGGTAGGGCGTCCCTGGGCGCTGAATGCGGGTTTTTTGGCAAGTTCCGAGAAGTGCGAGTGGATTTTGGGGATAGATGCGGATACTGTGCCCCATCCGGGTTTGATTGCGAGTTTGCTGAAGACGGCGGCGGCTGGAAATTACGATTTGATTTCGCTGTCACCGCAGTTTATCCTCAAGTATCCGGGGGAGTTGTGGCTGCAACCTGCTTTGTTAATGACTTTGGTTTATCGGTTCGGGCCGACGGGGACTGGCGGGGATGTGCCGGAACGGGTGATGGCGAACGGTCAGTGTTTCTTGTGTAAGCGCGAGGTTTTGGTGGCATTGGGGGGCTATGAGGTCGCGAGGGGTTCTTTTTGCGATGATGTGACTTTGGCTCGCTATGCGGCTGCTAAGGGCTTTAAGGTGGGCTTTTTGGATGGGGCTAAGGTGTTGAAGGTGCGGATGTATGAGGGGGCGATCGAGACTTGGAATGAATGGGGTCGATCGCTGGATTTGAAAGATGCTGCTTCGGGCGGTCAAATTTGGGGCGATTTGTGGCTGTTGCTGGCGGTTCAAGGTTTGCCGGTGCCGATTGTGTTGTGCTATTTGCTGTTTGGTTCGCTGCCGCCGGTTGGTGTATTTCCGCACTTTTGGCTGTTGGGATTGAATGTATTTTTGGTTGCAGTGCGATCGGCTTTGTGTTTGGCGATCGCTCCTTCTTACGATCGAACTCAGGCATCGGGTAAATGGCTATTTTGGCTTTCTCCTTTGGCCGATCCGTTGGCGTTTTTGCGAATTCTCATTTCTGCTTTAAATCAGCCTACTCAGTGGCGCGGCCGAAAGTATGAATAATCGTTAAATTTTTCCCGCCCATTAATTATGGTCTGCTGTGCATTTAAATTGTATAATTTCCTCGGATCAGAACTCATTAAATCCTCTTTTTATATCAATTCCGGTGGTATCGGAATGATGTCAAGAGTCAACAGTCAACAGTCAACAGTCAACAGTCAATTAACTTTAATTTATATGACGCGATTTATTCACGATCGCTTTGCCAAAGAATACCTAGAAGAACTGCTTTCACCGATCGGAACAGTCAAGGTCGGTCGCGATGTGACTTCTGAAGTCCGAGAAATCGATGTTTATTTCACTCCAGGTACTGCAATTCCCGAATACTCATCAAGCCTGGGCTTGTTGGGAAAAATGGCTGACACAACTGCAATTTTTGAACCGTTTCGCAATCCGGTAACTGTCAGCGAAGTCTTGAGCTGCATGAGTAAGTTATGGGATTTGCGAGGTGAATTGGAGCGGCAGGCGAGAAGAGAAAATACTCGCTATGATGAGGATCAGTTGCCCCGAATGTGGATTTTGACACCGACAGCATCGAAAGCGCTGGTGGAGGGTTTTGGTGGGATACCAAACCCTGAGAATTGGATCGAGGGAATCTATTTTTTCCCGGAGCACTGGCGAGCAGCAATTGTGGCGATTCACCAGTTGCCAGAAATCCCAGAAACCCTGTGGTTGAGGATTTTGGGGAAAGGGAAAGTACAGCAAAGGGCGATCGGGCAATTAAGTGCTTTAGCAACGGACGATCCGTTGCGGATTATTGCGCTAGAATTATTGTATCGTCTACAGTCACATTTAGTAGTCGAAAATCAACAGGAACCTGAACCAGAAGAGCGGGAGTTAATCATGGCGATCGCACCACTTTTTCAACAACAAATACAAGCCGCACAGCAACAAGCTAGAGAAGAAGGACTAGAACGAGGACTAGAACGAGGACTAGAACGAGGACTAGAACGAGGACTAGAACGAGGCAGACAAGAACAGCAGCGCTTAATATTAGAAAATTTTCTGCGAGTTAGATTTGGAGAATTAAGCCAGAGAATGACAGTGTTTTTATCTCCAATATCCAAGTTGCCTGCTGCGGAATTTACAGTGTTGTTGCTGGCAATCTCGATGCTAACAGTTGATGAAGAAGGGCGGGAACAAGCTGTAAGATTATTGGCAGAAAATGTCTTGACCATGCGCCAAAATGAATTGGGTGATATTCTGCCTACAGCCATTACCAATTTACTAGCATTGCCCGTGACAGAATTGACCTTGTTGGTAGAACAACTGCCACAGTTATCGGCTGATGAATTGAGAGAAAGGTTAGGGGCAATCTCTGAATAAAAACTGTTTGAGTATCCATAAAGTGCGATCGCCCTTTTTTGGTCTTTTGGATCGAAGGGGCGATCGTACTTTTCTTGGCTTCCCTAAATCAGCCGGCAATTAGCAGATATTATCAAAATAGTATCTTCCCCAGCAATCTTACAAGAAAGAGCTACTATTAAGAGCCGTTGGATTCAGATTATAAACCAATCCCAAGTAGTCATTCCCTGATTTGATCGCCGTTGATAATACAGCAGTTGCACCATCTAAAATGACATTAACTGACTCAAAAGTTAATTGACTAAAAGTGACATCAATTAACTTAATTTTATCCTCTGAAGTGAAGTCAGTAATCAGATCGGCTTGAGATACTTCCGTAGCCGTATCTTGCAATACAAAGATATCATTCCCTGCGCCACCTGTGAGGATATCCAAACCGGAATCGCCATTCAGGAGATCGTTACCCGCACCGCCTGATAAGATATCATCTTGCTTACCACCGCGCAGGGTATCATCGCCATCACCACCTAGCAGGATATCGTTATCATTATTCCCGCTAAGAAAATCGTTGCCAGTACCGCCCGCGATCGAATCTGAACCTTTGCCGCCAATTAGTTCGTCGTTACCGCCTGCACCTACTAGAGTATCTTCTCCTTGATTCCCAAAATAGGTGTTTGGGAAGTCTAATCCCCTCAAGGAATCGTTGCCGGAAAGGGCAAATACGCTTAAGCCTAATGCTGCTGCTGGGAAGCTGGTATCGTTGCCATCTGTTAGCAGGTAAACATCTCCTAATCGGGTGTTTTCTGGTAAGCCCGATCGCACGTTACTTGATACCGATGGTTTTGGCATAGCAATTGCTATTTGTACTTCCGGTGTCGGTGTCGGTGTCGGTGTAGGAGTTGTGACTACAGGTGTTGGTGTTGTGACTACAGGTGTTGGTGTTGTGACTGCGGGTGTTGGTGTTGTGACTGCGGGTGTTGGTGTTGTGACTACAGGTGTAGGAGTTGTGACTACAGGTGTTGGTGTTGTGACTACAGGTGTTGGTGTTGTGACTACAGGTGTTGGCGTTGGAGTTACAGGGTTATTACCACCATTCAAAATTTGTTCATCTAACGCCGCCCCCGTGTTTTCTGCAACTAGAGAATCGAGGGTTTTTTGACCGGCACCAAATGCTTTAAAGTCTTCAGTAGTTGCACCTAAAGCAATTTTTTGAACTACTGCTACTTGTTTTTGCAGTTGTGTAAGATCGGTATTAGTCGCGATCGCCTCTACAATCCGTTGATTAGATGCTGCGATTACCTCGGCTAGTGCTGGTGCCGCCACTGCTATCTCTTGGGCGTTAAAATTAGGATCGATCGCCTTTACTCGATCGCCCACTTGGACGATTAAATCCGCCACTTGTTCAGGTTTGGTGAAATCTAAGGTTCCTGTTTGGATGCGATCGGCGATCGTACTAACTATTTGCTTGACAGCATCACCCATAGTCAGATTGCTGGCACCTTCAATTAATCCCGCTGTTTGAGTGATCGAGTTTTGGGCTACCAGCATCGCCGTTAATACAGCTTTACCACCAGGTTGTTGCCCTAGGGTAGCGGCGATCGGATCCACATAATTAATCGGGATATCGCTAGGAATATCGAAAGCGCTAGTGACTTTTGCATCAGCTTCATTAACGGTTAAACCGCGATCGGCTAATTCAGCTACCATGCTAGTCAGTAAAGTAATTACTTCTGCATCGGGTGTCGCTTTGAGCGGAGTTTCTAGGGGTAAACCGGTACCGATGTCGGTGCCGCCAAAAGCTACTAAATTACCTTCACTTGCATCAAGTTTGCCGTTATTATTAGTGTCAAAAGTGTCCGAAGTAATATCAAAACTAAATGCGCCGTTACCGTCTGTTGTGCCTTTGGGTTCGTTCGGATCGGCGATGCCATTTTTGTTAGCATCAAAGAAGACATTCGCGTCGGCAATATAGTCGTCAATTACAAAACCACCAAAAGTAGAACTCTTGAAGCGGATTATTTCGCTAACATTGGCACCAGACGAATCCGTTCCTATTATCTTCATCCAGTAGTCAAATTTCTGCGGGCGAGTCTCGCCGATCTCAATTTTGCGAGTTGCGGAATTGAAAGTTAACCATGAGGGGAGAGGAATCTCAGGAAAACTTAACTCATTTACTGGCTGACGATAGCGACCGCCACTCCGATCGGTTTTCCATGTAAACGCCGACGAATTCAACGCCTTGAAATCTGCTAGGGCGATCGAATAATTAATGCTGTCGCCCGGATCGGGGTCAGTATCGGTGTTTGCAGCCAAGGTAAACACATTGCCAGTTTGAGAAAAACCTAGCGATCCACTTTGCGAAAAGGCAGAAAGATTTACAACTGGGGGGTTGTTCTTATTCGTTGGCGTTACTGGTGTTGGTGTGGGAGTTACTGGCGTTGGTGTGGGAGTTACTGGCGTTGGTGTGGGAGTTACTGGCGTTGGCGTGTTGAGCAGGATGGAGGCTGTGTTACTGCGGTAGTTCGCCACAGCTAAGTCAGGTTTCCCGTCGCCGTTGAAGTCGCCGATGCTCATGGATTCGGGGCCGTCGCCAGCAGCGAATTCATCGCCAATAGCGAAGGTGACGAAGGTGGCTCCTGTGGTGGTGGTGTTGAGCAGTATGGAGGCGGTGTCGCTCCGGCCGTTCGCCACAGCTAAGTCAGGTTTCCCGTCGCCGTTGATGTCGCCGATGCTGACGCTGTTGGGCTCATCGATGAGCCCGAATCCATCGCCAATAGCGAAGGTGACTTGGGGGGCGAAAGAGGGGGTGGTGGCGACCGTGGTGGTGGTATTGAGCAGGATGGAGGCACTGTCGCTGTTGAAGTTCGCCACAGCTAAGTCAGGTTTCCCGTCGCCGTTGATGTCGCCGATGCTGACGCTGTTGGGACGATCGCCAGTAGGGAAAGTGACTTGGGGGGCGAAGGTGGGGGTGGTGGCTCCCGTGGTGGTGGTGTTGAGCAGAATGGAGGCGGTGTCGCTGGTAATGTTCGCCACAGCTAAGTCAGGTTTCCCGTCGGCGTTGATGTCGCCGATGCTGACGCTGTTGGGGCGGACGCCAGTAGCGAAGGTGACTTGGGGGGCGAAGGTGGGGGTGGTGGCTCCTGTGGTGGTGGTGTTGAGCAGTATGGAGGCGGTGTCGCTGTAAAAGTTCGTCACAGCTAAGTCAGGTTTCCCGTCGCCGTTGATGTCGCCGATGCTGACGGATATGGGGCCATCGCCAGTAGGGAAAGTGACTTGGGGGGCGAAGGTGGGGGTGGTGGCTCCCGTGGTGGTGGTGTTGAGCAGGATGGAGGCGGTGTCGCTCCGGCGGTTCGCCACAGCTAAGTCAGGTTTCCCGTCGCCGTTGATGTCGCCGATGCTGACGGATTCGGGAAGATCGCCAGTAGCGAAGGTGACGAAGGTGGCGAAAGTGAGGGTGGTGGCGCCGATGGGGGTGGTGTTGAGCAGGATGGAGGCGGTGTTGCTCCGGCGGTTCGCGGTTGCTAAGTCAGGTTTGCCGTCGCCGTTGATGTCGCCGATGCTGACGGAGACGGGGCCATTGCCAGTTGGGAAGTCTACCTTGGGAGCGAAGCTGAGCACGCCGCTGTAGGTTTTGAGGGTGGTTTCTGTCAGAGCAAGTTTGGGCTTTTGGGGTGATGGGGGGATGAGTTGGGGGATGTCCCAGGTGCCTCCGAGTTTGCTGTTACCTGTAGGTTGGGAGTTAGCGGCGATGTTTGCGCCTGTGAGTTGGTTCAGTTGAGTCAGGAATTGGTGTCCGGATTTCCCGGCTGCTACGTTACAGCCATACAAGATGATGCTGGCGTTGGAAGCGAGGGCGTTTCGCCACTGTTGCAACTGTTGGCTGTAGTGTTCGATGTTGCTGCTGTTGAGTTCTGTCGTGCCTAAGTAAATCTTGCCGGGGCTACCGTGGGTGATGATGTGGAGGGTTTCGATGCCTTGATGCTGAGCGAGGATTGTGGTGATTTGCTCTAGGGCATCAGGCTGGTTTTCCAGGATGTAGGTGGCCGTATCTGGTTTGATGCCTTGGGCTATATAGTTGCTGTCTGGTACTGTGGGGTCAAGGATGACGATCGAGCTTGGCTGGTTGCTCATGCAAGCAACAAAGGGATTTTTTTTGTTAAGTTGAGTTAGGGTTTTCATCTGTTTTTGCATTAGGTAGAATTACTGGTTTTTGAGCTGCTAAAAGCGATCGCCCGATTTGAGTTGCGATGGCGGTATTTCTATCTGGTAGCGGATGACCCCCTAAACTTTTAATTGCTAGGAGCTTAGCAGGGTTCGATCGTACTGTCAGTGGTTGAGCTTCTCCTTTACAAAATCTTTATATGTTTCCGGGTTATTGTAAACAATTATAAAAAGTCGAAGTCGGGGCGAGTTTATGAGATTATTGATTTTAGGCAATTACGCTCAGTGATTCTATGAATAATGACGATCGCACAAATTTCAATACAGTCCAAGAACACGAGATTTTTGGCGATCGCGATTTGCCATCTTGGTTAACCCAACAACAAATTAGCCTCGCTTGCACTACCTATCAAACCAGCAGGTTAATGTTAATCGGTGCTGTGCCAGAAACGAACAGAATCTCGGCTTTTTGGCGAATATTCGATCGCGCAATGGGGCTTTTCTGCACGCCGGAACGCCTTTATTTAAGTTCCAAATATCAACTCTGGCAATTAGATAATGTCTTAGAATCCGGGAAATTATACCAAGGATACGATAAATTATATATACCAAGAATCGGTTATACTACAGGTGATATCGACATTCACGATATCGCTGTCGATAAAAATAATCAAATCATTTTTATTAGCACTTTGTTTAATTGTATCGCTACTTTGAGCGATCGCCACAGTTGCAAACCTCTCTGGAAACCAGGCTTTATCTCACAATATATAAATGAAGACCGCTGTCACCTCAACGGTTTGGCGATGGTGGATGGGGAGGCGAAATATGTCACAGCGTCGAGTCAGTCGGATGTGGTGGATGGCTGGCGCGATCGCAGACAAAACGGCGGTATAGTTATTGATATCGAATCTAATGATATTATCGTCACAGGATTGTCAATGCCGCATTCGCCCCGCTGGTATCAAGATAAATTGTGGTTGCTGAATTCGGGGAGAGGAGAATTCGGTTATGTGGATTTAGATACAGGGAAATTTGAGGCGATTACGTTTTGTCCGGGATATGTGCGAGGACTAGCTTTTTGGCAAAATTGGGCAATTGTTGGACTCTCGAAACCTCGGGGAGGTGACAACACTTTTAGCGGTTTAGAATTGGATGAGTTGTTAGCAGCCAAGGATGCTGAGCCTCGCTGTGGTATGATGGTGATAGATTTGACTACTGGGGCGATCGTTCACTGGTTGCGGTTTGAAGGAATTGTCACCGAACTCTATGATGTGCAAGTGATTCCCCAAGTGCAAAAGCCGATGGCGTTGGGTTTTCAAACCGATGAAATTGCTCAATTAATTACTTTGGAACTTTAACCGCAGATGGTGGCGGATGTACGCGGATTAACGCAGATACAGCAGATTCCACGTTTATGAAGCATACCCCGGAAGTGCGATCGAGCGCCGTAGGGAAACGGCATTACCCAAAGCGTGTCAACTTAAGCTTTTAGTCCACCACTCCTCCCCCCCACCCGCTAGTCCGCCAGGGGTTGAAACCCCTGTCTAATAGCTAAAGTCCTCTAAAAGAGGACTCAAGAACTCATCAGTCCTCTTTTAGAGGACTTGCGCTTTGAGGCAGGGGTTTCAACCCCTGCCGGACTGTCGGTTTGATGTTAAAATGTTTACAGGATTTACCCACGCGGTGTGAGAGAAAGTATTTAAGCGGGATTTGGTATTACTCAAAAATAGCTCCATCTAAGCTTGTTTTTCTTAAGTCTGTTCTCGCTAAATTTGCACCTCTTAAGTCAGCACCTGTTAAGCAAACATTGCTTAAATCTGCATAACTCAAATCCGCACCTCTGAGATTAGCATCTGATAAATTTGCTCCTGATAAATTCGCCCTCACCAGTTGCGATTTACTCAAGTTACAGCCACTCAAATTTGCTGCTGGCATCTGTACCGCCATTAAGTTTGCTTTGCTTAAATTAGTGCCGCTGAGGTTAGCCAAATTCAATTTAGCATAACTCAAATCAATGTTTTCCAAGCAAAGTTCGCTCAATTGCGCGCATCGCAAGTTAGCATTAATAAAAAACCTGTCTCCAACCGCATAACGGCGCAGCAATTCGTCAACTCCCAGCCGAATTAAAACCGGTTCGCAAGTATTTTGGTAGCACCACGATGTCTCCAGCAAACTAGCGGCTGCTTCAATTGCTACCTTGTCGGATTTAGCGAGCACCAAACTATTGCACCCATCCCACTCACCGTTGAGCATGAATGCCATGTCAGAAGCTGCTGCTATTGAGTCGCATAGCAAAACGGTTTCTGGTTTGGGTTGCAGCCAGTTCATTAGGGCGATCGAACTCTTGTTTTTCACTGTTGATTCAGGATTTGTTGGTATTTCTTAATTATAGGTAAAATTATTGAAAACATTATGCACAAATTTGCGGCGGCTTCGGAGACTGAATTAATTGTATTTGGTGCAGCGAGACCTGGATATCGCGATGCAGAAATTGCTGAGTGGATTGAATTTATGCAGGGGCACAATATCAAGCAAGTTTGCTGTTTGCTTCCCGATTCCCAACTCATCCGCTACGGGGACTTACTGGGAACGTATCGGAATATCTTTGGGTGCGATCGAGTTTGCTGGGCTCCGATTGCCGATTTTGAATTGGTAGATAGGGATATTTTGCTCGATCGCATATTACCATTTTTGGCATCTGCAAATAGCAAAGGCGAACGGGTCGTAGTTCACTGTTCTGGGGGGATCGGACGTACAGGACAGGTTTTGGCTGCTTGGTTGGTTAGCGGGCGGGGATTATCTAACAAACAGGCGATCGCAGCAGTAAAAAAAACTGGTAGAAATCCCTATGAAGCCGTGTTTGCTGCTTTGTTCAAAGGTCGAAACCCTTGGCAAGTTGCCGGAGAACTTAATGCTCTTTTAGATGATGGTCGTCCTGTTATATGAACTCCGGTTGCACCGTTAGTTAATTAACAGTTAACAGTTAACAGTTAACAGTTAACAGTTAACAGTTGACCAAATGCCAAATGCCAACTGCCAACTGCCAACTGACTAATCAGTTGTACTAACGTGGTCAATTCTCTCTAATTGCCAGAGAATTTGGTTGCCCTCGCGTCGCACCCGCGACACTACCCAATTTCGCCAAACCCAGTTGTCTCCGCGACTGGTGACAGCGCTGGCATTTACATCCATCAAATCAGCCAGTTCAGAACTGGTAATCAAGTAGCCTTTCGTCGCAACCTCGTCGGCGATGTGCAACGTTTCGATCAGATTGCGGAGGTCCTGAACCCTCACCTCGCGGGGCAAGTTCTCCAGGGTATCGGCAGTTGAATCCATCATGGTAGAGTTGGAGATCGGAAGGTCAGAAGTTATGACATAGGATTCTATCGTTTTGTTACCAGTTACGTCCGTTTCTTCCGAAACAATTGCGTTGTCAAAGCGTAGGGGCGGTGCCCCCGTGCCCGCCCCGGCCTCGTCTCCCGTTGGTTTCTGCTGTTTGTTACCAGTTACGTCCGTTTCTTCCGAAACAATTGTGTTGTCAAAGCGTAGGGGCGGTGCCCCCGTGCCCGCCCCGGCCTCGTCTCCCGTTGGTTTGTGCTGTTGCAGTTGGGGAGTGAGATTGTGCGAGAAGCTGCGGGCGATTTCATCGCATCTGTCGTTGTAGAAGTCGCCGGAGTGGCCGCGGACGTGTTCCCACTTGATTTGTCTGGAATTCAGCTTGTCTAGCAGATGCCAGAGGTCTTGGTTGACAACATCTTTGCCCGTTGAGGTTTTCCAGCCTTTATTTTTCCAGCCTTGAATCCATTTAGTGATGCCGTTTTTAACGTATTCGCTGTCGGTGTAAACGGTGACGGGTTCGGTTTGACCGGAATTGGCAAAAAATTCCAGCGCAGCGACGGCAGCCTGCATTTCCATGCGGTTGTTAGTGGTTTGGGGGTCTGCACCTCCGAGTTCGTGACAGTTGCCGTCGGCGAAACAAACTACTGCACCCCAGCCGCCGGGGCCTGGGTTGCCGGAACAAGCGCCGTCTGTGTACAAGCTTTTGATTTTGGGAGTTGTCATGAGCGAATTAATGTGTAATTTAGAGGTAAGTTGTTTGCAAGTGCGATAATTAAGGCAATTGAGATAGTTTTACTTCCTGCTATGAAAAATGCCAACTTAAAGATTAAAAAGGTTGCGCTATTTATTTGTCCCTTTTCTTTGTTAATTTTTAATACTTTCGCGCAAGCACAGCCCATAGTGCCTGCTGCTGACGGTACGGGTACTGTTGTCACCCCGATCGGCAACCGTTATGATATCAACGGCGGCAGTTTGTCGGGAGACGGCGCGAATCTTTTTCACAGTTTTGGGCAGTTCGGCTTGAATCAAGGTCAAATTGCTAATTTTCTGACTAATCCGGCTATTCAGAATATATTAGCTCGAATTGCTGGCGGGGACGCTTCGCTAATTAACGGTTTAATTACTGTCACGGGCGGCAATTCTAATCTTTTTCTAATTAATCCTGCGGGGATTGTGTTTGGCCCGAACGCGAGTTTGAATGTGCCGGCGGCTTTCACTGCAACTACTGCTACTGGTGTCGGTTTTGGTTCAAATTGGTTTAATGCTGCAGGTACAAATAATTTTAGCGCGTTGGTTGGTACGCCAAATGCTTTTTATTTTAGTCCGGGTGTACCGGGAAGTATTGTTAATTCTGGCAATTTAGCGGTGACTCCGGGGCAAAATTTGGCTTTGCTTGGCGGTACGGTTGTTAGTACCGGGCAGTTGTCGGCTGCGGGCGGGCAAATTACTGTTGCTGCTGTTGGGGGAGATAATGTTCTCCGCATTAGTCAACCGGGACATTTGTTGAGTTTGGAAATAGCAACGGGCAGAAATTTTGGTAATTCTCCACAGACTTTGAATCCTGTTTCTTTGCCGCAGTTGCTGACAGGTACTGGGCAAAATCAGGCGACGGGTGTTGTGGTTGCTGATGACGGTTCTGTGCGGCTTGTGGGTTCTGGTTTGCAGGTGAATTCTGGGGATGTGGCGATTGCTGCTAATGTGTCTGGGCTGCCGCAGTTGAGTGCGGGAAGTGCGAATTTATGGGCTGCGGAAAATCTCACGTTAGCGGGCACTAGGCTGCAAACTACGGGGGATTTGAGTTTGCTGGGTGGGGATGCGGTGCGGGTCAGGGACAGCGCCCAGAATCCTTTTTTGGCGCAGGCTGGGGGGAATTTATACATTCAAGGATCTCGCACGATCGACATTCTCACTCAAAATGCGATCGGCGGCTTATCTCTTCCCCCGCAATTCCAAAGCGGCGGCAATTTGAGTTTGGTTAGCAACGGCGTTATTTCGGGGGATGCCCACTTTGTTTCTGGTGGCAATTTTTCGATTCGCAATTTGTCGGGAATGCCGGGAAACTTTGTCAGTTTATTTGACCCGATTATCAGTTCCGAAGGAGATGTTTTCTTTGGAGATTATACCGGAGTTTCGCTGAAAGTCGAGGCGAAGGGGAGCATTGTTGGCGAGGAGATTACAATTACCGGCCCCGATATTGCATTGGGTAGGGAAAATCTGAGTGGCGATCCAGATA
Organism: Microcoleus sp. T3_D1; assembly: GCF_036700405.1. Lineage (NCBI taxonomy): Bacteria > Bacillati > Cyanobacteriota > Cyanophyceae > Oscillatoriales > Microcoleaceae > Microcoleus > Microcoleus sp. T3_D1. Next base: position 46,608 of record NZ_JAUBOV010000042.1, on the reverse strand, counting down.
TTGCTATTTTAACCAGCAGTCCGGCTTTAATTCTGCGGGCGGGAGTGGCAAATCTGGCAAATTCTCCTAATGTTCCTAATTCTCCTACGGATACTCCGGGTGATAATGACCCACCTACTCCTTTAGATAAGGATGACGATGCAATATTTACTCCTGCGTCTATTTTATCGAATAATTTGATTTCTGTTGAAAATATTTCGGCTGGCGGGCAGGTGATTTTGTCAGCGCCGGGAACTATCGCAACTAGAGATATTAATGGCGGTCAAATTAATCTCGAAAGCAGGGAAGCAGGAGTGGTAGTTGGGGGCAGATTAACGTCTAGTTCGATAATTAATATTCAAGCTAATGACAATATTATATTGACAAGTGACATTTCTCGTGCTGATATCAACGGCAGTATTAGTCTGAATACTGTTCGAGGCAATATAGTAACAGGGTCGATCGATACTGGGACTTCGGGGGCGATCGCACTCAGAGCTTTTGGCAATGTGAATTTTGGGACTTTGCAGGGCTCTAATGTTGATATTGTCAGTAACTCCGGGGCATTGGGGGTTTTGAGCGATCCGAATATTATAGTCCCTAATACTACACCAGTCAATATTACAGCAACTGAGAATATCAATTTGACAGCTTCTAGGGACTTAACGGTAGGCGATCTCACCGCTGCCACTGTCAATGCTAGCAGCCGCAATGAGAATGTTAACACGGGGGCGATCGCTACTTCTGGAGATGTCAGAATTCTAGCGGGACAGGAAATAAACACAGAGGCAATAACTGTTAATCCTGTTGCCACAAATCCACTTAATCCCATTATCCCTACAGTCAATCTGGACGCCCTAACTAATATTAGCGTTGATTCCATCAATGCTCCGGCGGCTACGATTGCTTTGAGAGCAACCAGCAACTTAAATGCAGGGAGTTTGCTGGGGGGTTCAGTCGATCTCAATAGCGATCGGGGAACTATTGCGATTGGTAATACTACATCTATTGGGAATATTAATATAATAGGTTCGGGAAATGTAAATTCAGGGGATTTGCTGGGAACAAAAATTAATGTAAATAGCAGTTCGGGAATTATTGATATTGGCCGCGCTACTGCCACAGCAAATACTGTCACTTTAACAGCGCCGCTGGATGTAAATTCACGAGATTTGCGGGGAGTTGGAGTTAATGTAAATAGCACTTCGGGAAGGATTAATATTGGCAATACCGAGGCCACAACAGGAAATGTCAGTTTGACAACTTCTGGCAATGTAAATTCAGGAGATTTGCGGGGAGTTGGAGTGAATGTAACTAGCAATACGGGAAGTATTGATATTGGCAATACCGACGCCACAACAGGAAATGTCAATTTAATAGCGCCGCTAGATGTAACTTCACGAGACTTGCGGGGAGTTGAAGTTGATGTCACTAGCAGCAGGGGAAGTGTTAGCACTGGCAATATAGATGCTTCGGGAATTGTGAGGATTTTAGCCGGAAACGAAATCAGCATTGGGCGAATAAATGTTAATCCGATTGGGTTCGATCGCACTTCTAGAGTAAATCTCAACGCTCAAAATGATATCAGTGTTGTATCGATCGATGCTGCGGGCGGTAATGTTGAGATCGCAACTCCGGGTTTAGTTCGAGTGACGGGTACTTTTGACCAAAACGGCACTCCTGTTAGCATCTCGACTCTTGGCGACACTCAACCCGGTACAGTTACGATCCGCCACGGCGGCGGCGATGTCAATCCGCCGATACCTTTTGCGGTGGGAGATGCGACGACTAACGGTACTGCTGGGGCGATCGCCAGCAATGCTGTGGGTACGATTACTCAGGGACAATCTTTTATCAATTCTTACACTCAAGGCAATAGTGCGATCGTCACTACCAATCAACCAACAAATCCCCCCGATACAAATCCACCCGATACAAATCCCCCCCATACAAATCCACCCGATACAAATCCACCCGATACAAATCCACCCGATACAAATCCACCCGATACAAATCCACCCGATACAAATCCACCCGATACAAATCCACCCGATACAAATCCACCCGATACAAATCCACC
>NZ_JAUBOV010000042.1:0-44449 GCF_036700405.1 Microcoleus sp. T3_D1 | reverse complement strand
CCACCCGATACAAATCCACCCGATACAAATCCACCCGATACAAATCCACCCGATACAAATCCACCCGATACAAATCCCCCCGATACAAATCCACCCGATACAAATCCACCCGATACAAATCCACCCGATACAAATCCACCCGATACAAATCCACCGCCAATATTACCAAGGGATAGATCGCGATTTGATAGAGGGCGATCGCTTTTTCCCGATCGCAACCAACCCTTTAGTCGCGAACAGCGGCAGAACCAAAACAGAATATCGCGAGATATAGGAAAACCCGGAGAAAGGATGCCGCCCGAAAGAATGCAATCTCCCAGAGGACTGAGAAATTTCATCAATTCAAATATCAGAGATTCAGTTATTCAGTCAGCATTTCGCGGCGACATCGGCAGGAATTTGGAAACCGGCAAAATATCGGAAGCTTTGTCTCTGCTGGACAAATCTTTCAGCCAAGAATTCGGGGAATATTTAGGCATCAACACCAGCGACGAGTTGGTATCCCCAGAGGAAATTCAAAAAAAGTTAGCCTCGGTGGGCGCACAAACCGGCACGAAACCCAGCTTAATTTATCTGTTCTCGCAGCCCGAAGAATTAAATTTAATGCTGATTACTTCTTGCGGTGAAGTGGTTCACAAAAGTGTGCCGTCAGCGAACCGGCAACAACTTCTGAAAGTTGTAAATGAGTTCAGGGGTGAGATTACCAAACCGGGGGTGCGGGCTACTACGAGTTATCTACCATCTTCCCAACAGCTTTATAAGTGGATGATTGGGCCTTTAGAGGACAGTTTGACAAAGTGCGAAACTGATACTATTTCCTTTGTTGTCGATCGAGGCTTGAGAGGTATGCCCTTTGCTGCTTTGCACGACGGACAGCAATTTTTGGTGGAAAAGTACAATCTCAGCCTGATGCCCAGCATGAATTTAACAGATAGTCGCTACGTCGATCTCAGAAATTCTCAAGTTTTAGCAATGGGTGCCTCGGAATTTTCCGAGTTGAATCCTTTGCCGGCAGTTCCTGCTGAAATAGCCGCTATTTCTAGAGAGTGGCCGGGAGTTAGTTTTCTAAATGAGGGTTTCACTTTGGAGAATTTGAAGCGACAGCATCAAAGCCGATCTTTTGGGGTTATTCACTTAGCTACTCACGGCGAATTTCGACCTGGAGCACCGAATAATTCTTTTATTCAGTTGTGGAATACTCGGCTGCGACTGGATGAATTGCGGGATTTGAGATTGAATGATCCGCAGGTGAATATGTTAGTTTTAAGTGCTTGTCGGACTGCGGTGGGAGATGCACAGGCGGAGTTGGGTTTTGGGGGGTTGGCGCTGCAAGCCGGGGTGCAAACGGCTTTGGGAAGTTTGTGGTACGTGAGTGATGAAGGTACTTTGGGATTGATGAGTGAGTTTTACCAGCAGTTGAAGACGGCGCGAATTAAGGGGGCGGCGCTGCGACAAGCGCAAATTGCGATGTTGCGGGGAGATGTGCGTTTGGAGGGCGGCCGATTGCGGGGTTCGAGTCGGGGCGAGGGGGTGGAGTTGCCGGCTTCGCTGCAAGGGTTTGCGGATTTAAAGTTGTCGCATCCTTATTATTGGTCGGCTTTTGTGATGATTGGGAGTCCTTGGTGATTGGTGATTAGTGATTAGTGGTTTGTTATATCAATTCCGGTAGCATCCCCATAGTAAAATCCAGTCAACAGTCAACAATCAACAATCACGGATGGTGCCACCGAAATTGCTCTAATTCATCTGCGTTAATCTGTGTTGCATCTGCCCTCATCTGCGGTTAAAAAAAGAGAATGTATTAACCGCCCCGGACAAGGGATTGACCCTGATTCACGCAGAGGTCGAGAATAGAGATAGGAATAGTTCCGATGCTAACAGATTTGATATTATTGGTTGGAACTCAATGATTTTTCGGGAACAGTCGATCGCCCGCAAGCAAGTTCCGAGTGCGATCGCCCTTGACGGCGTGACAAGCAAGTGGCAAAACTTACAAGACTTACGGTTTGAGTTGATATACCTCAAAAAAGAGCGGAGTCGGTGCGTTCGGTGAGGTTTTTTGGGTTTCTCTCGTGGAAAATGAGGCTACATCGGGCGATCGCTACCGATCCGATGAGTTAATAAACCTGTCAATAATCCCCTATCTTTTTCGTAGTTCAGCCGCCTTAATGCTCTTATAATCAAAGTTTGAGAGGCGTTCTCACCCCCTCAGTGCGTTTTGTAAAGCTGAGTTTGGCTAAGGAATGAAAAATAAATAACTTAATGAATTACTCAGGTTGGGGTACGGCTCGATAATTACATTTGGGCAAATATTCGTCAAAAACAATTTGCATAGTATTTTTGAAATTATCAGCTACCTTTGGACCAGTTTGATAAACTTTATTAAGCAATACGCTTGGGTTAAGCTCGATCCCCCTGGCGCCAAGGGCGGGCACTCTTGGCACCGCCCCTACAAGGGGAGTAGGGGGTGGGACAAGAAATTACTCTTGCGTCCCCCAACAATCAGGGGGAGTAGGGGGTATGCTGCAAGGGATCTCGCCCGGAATAAATAGTTTTAACCCAAGCGTATTGCTTTATTAAAGATATTTACAGCTACAGATAGTCCCGTTTTAGTTTGAGTTTTTTCGACGAGAGCTTTGACTAATTCTAAGCTTGTAAAAATCCCTCCTTGACAAGCCCTGGTAATATGAGGAAAAAGTCCATGTTCTTTCTTGATTATATTTAGATGTATAAGGAGGGTAATGAGCAATTCTGTTCTCAATTCCTATTTCATTAACTAATTGCTGCAAATCTTCGGGGAAAATATAATGATTAGCATTATTAAGCTGTTGTGCATTTAAATTGAATGTCAAAAAATAATCTAAGTCTTGTGGGGAGTAGGGGTTGGGCCTAAGATCCCGCCCTGAATATCCAATTTAAATGCGTGACAGCTTACTACCTCCCCCATCACATTTTGCCAAAATAGAATTAGCGTTAGGGTAGGTAGCTTTACCATAATTATTCCACCAACTTTTTAAAGACTCACAGGCGAATTCACTGGTATCTTTACTATTTTAATTCCTAATCCGCTCTCTCGTTAATCTTACTCAGATTAGAAGCCAACTAATTGCTCAAATAAAAAATCAGACTTCTGCCTCATGCCCGCCTGTGAAGCGTTTGAAGAAAATCTAGGCAAATAGGGAGTCTCACCGAGATTACCTCATTTGCGAGTTAATCTGCTTCGGATGGCAGTGCCCTAATGTTTTAGCACACTAGGTACGGAAGAACCGGAAATACCGATGCTATGGGAATTGCCAGTATCTAGGGCGCTGCAGTCAAATCAAAACATCATAAGCTGCGTAGTGGCTTAACTACCAGCCGGGAAGTCCCGGGCGTATATTTAGAGGGGATTAATCTGAGCGCTGCGCGAAGTACCCCGTTGGGAATTACTCCTTGGGATGAAAGGCTCGTCGGGTGTAGGTACCCAAAGCGACAATTAGACATTGCGAGTACCTTTAACTTTGAGGTACTTCCTAGATATTAAAACAAAAGAAATGGTATATTAAGGTAGGTCGAAAAAAGAAGCTAAAAATGCAACTCACTTACAAATACCGCCTCAAACCAACCAAGCCCCAACTATCAACTATTGTGGCTCATTTAGAACTCTGCCGTCGGCAGTAAAACTACCGAATCGGCGAAAGATTTAGGTGGTGGGAAACCACGAGAACACCTATCAACGCCTGCCCATTGATTGTTTCGATAGTCCCTGTTGAGGAGATTTATCGAAATATTCCCTTGACTAGAGTGCAAACTAGGGATGGCAGAAAAAAGGATGAGTCAGGCAATCCTCTAACCAGGAAAGGTGATGTTTTCTCAAACATTGAAGGCGGATATGTACAGTGGCAGACGATACAATTAGCTGACCTGAAAAACACTAAAAAATTATTCCCTGATTATAAAGTGTTAGATTCCCAGGTTTTGCAAGATGTCGTCAACCGAGTTGAAACTTCCTTTTCAAACTTCACCACGCCCGACAAAAACGGCAATCGTAGAGGCAAGCCAAGATTCAAAGGGCTTCACTACTACAAATCCTTCACTTATCCTCAACTAGATAACTTAGATATTGTCAAGGACGAGCAAGATAGGATTTGTATTAGTCTCGCCAAAATAGGTAAGCGTGCCTATGGTTTTCCACCGTCCCATACCAACAAAGTTCAAAGTTAAGACGGGTACAGTTATCCCAGAAGCGGATGGATGGTATATTTCCCTGACGCTAGAAGATAAAACGGTTCCCGTAACGGTTGCAGAAATTCAACCGACGGTCGAAAATACTGTTGGCATTGATTTGGGAGTCACTGTGCGAATCGTTGGCTAGAAACCAGTCCTATAAAGGATTAGGGGGATTAGCCGCAAGGAATAGAACCTTGACAACTGAATGACCATGTAGGTGAGAATCAGTACCCTAGAACACTCAAATCCTACCCCGCAGGTGCAGCGGTGAAAGCATCTCCCCTACGGTAGCGACTAGCCATCAATCTGTAAAGCGGGGAGAAAAGATGTTATTACCAACAGCCTAAGTCGGTAAGCATCGAGCAAAGTACCCATGAGTAAAGCCTCGGCTTGAAGATGTGTTTGAATCGTCGTTACCAGAAACCAGCGAAATAAGGCTTAATGCGCTGGAGCCAAAAGGCACAGGATAAAAGGAGTTGGCAAGTAGTTATTTGACCAACAAGCACTTCCGACAAACCCGGCGAATAACATCACTCTAAATGTACACAGTATGGTCATTCGGAACGAGATAACCTCTCGTCTGCTCTCAGGTGGTCGAATCCCTGTAGTAGGTGCTAACCGTATGCAACGAGTAGGAAAGATTGGGTCAGAAGCTTAAAGTCTGGGGTAATGCCCAGGATATGCAGACGGACTCACGATGATTTGGAAGGAAAAGTCTCAAGTAGTGAGTAAAAATGTCTAAAACGAGTTTAAAGACTACGGTGGAATGGAACCAAGTGAACTGGCGAAAGCTAGAACGTAAGGTTTATAAGCTCCAAAAGAGAATTTTTCAAGCCTCTCAACGTGGTGATGTGAAAGCTATACGCAGACTCCAAAAGACGCTGATGAAGTCTTGGTCAGCAAAGGTATTAGCGGTTCGTAGAGTAACCCAGGATAATACTGGCAAGAAAACGGCAGGAGTGGACGGGGTGAAATCCTTGTCCCCAGCAGCACGTTTGAAGTTAGTAAATAATCTAAAACTGGGGTCTAAGGTTAGTCCGACTAGGCGAGTATGGATTCCCAAACCTGGAACGGAAGAGAAGCGACCTTTAGGCATACCTACAATGGAAGACCGAGCGATGCCGCGCACTTGTCAAACTGGTGTTAGAGCCAGAATGGGAAGCGCGATTTGAACCTAACTCTTTCGGGTTCAGACCTGGACGTTCATGCCAAGATGCAGTCGAGGCTATATTTTTAAGCATCAATAAAAAGCCTAAATATGTGCTTGATGCCGATATAACTAAATGTTTCGACCGGATTGACCATGAAGCACTGCTCAACAAATTAAATACATTCCCCACCATTCGCCGACAGATTCGTGCATGGTTAAAAGCGGGAGTGATGGATGATATGCAGTTGTTTCCAACATCTGAGGGTACTCCACAGGGCGGGGTTATTTCTCCGTTACTGGCAAATATTGCCCTCCACGGGATGGAAGAACGAATTAAACAGTTCGCAGAAACATTGCCTACTAAAAGTGGCAAAGGCAAAAGGGATAACCGTAGGAGTCTTAGCCTGATTCGTTATGCCGATGACTTCGTGATTCTCGCGCGTTGACATAACTGTTGTTCAAAGATGCAAAGAGATTATCTCCGAATGGTTAAAAGGCATGAACTTGGAACTTAAGCCTTCTAAAACGAGACTTGCCCACACCCTTAACCAGTATGAGCAAGAAAACCCAGGGTTCGACTTCCTGGGATTCAAGATACAACAATTTCCCGTAGGAAAGTATCACTCGAAACAAGGTTTTAAGACAATCATCACCCCAAGCAAGCAGAAGCAAAAGGTACATTACGACCAAATCGCTAGTGTAATTAAAGCCCATAAGGCAGCACCGCAAGCAGTGCTAATCAGCCATTTAAACCCAATTATCCGGGGATGGGCTAACTACTATGCGACTGTAGTAAGTAAGGTTGCTTACTCAGACATCGATGACCTCATGTACCAAAAGTTAAGAGCTTGGTCAAAACACCGTCACCCCTTAAAGAATGGGGAATGGGTATCAAAAAGATATTGGCACCCTATAAACGGTGATAACTGGGTATTCGCAACCAAGAAGGAAGGTTCAACCCCACTTCGGTTACTAGACCATGCCGACACTCCAATAGTGCGACATATAAAAGTTAAAAGCGAATCGTCTCCCTACGACGGGAATCTGGTTTACTGGAGTACAAGAATGGGTAAAAACCCAGAAATGCCAAGTAAGGTATCGAAACTCCTGAAAAAGCAAAAAGGGAAGTGTACCCACTGTGGATTGTTTTTCCGTGAAAACGATGTGATGGAAATTGACCACAGAATCCCTAAATCGCAAGGTGGAAAGGATTCTTACGATAATTGGCAACTCCTTCACAGACATTGCCACGACACAAAGACAGCTATTGATGGCAGTCTCGGCAACCAATCTGGCTGTAATAGTGCCAAGCCTAAGCCCACCAGAAAACTTGAAAAAGTCGATGATAAATGGGTAATGAGGTATGCGTAACAAGCACCAAAGCATTGAGGAGCCGTGTGAGGTGAAAATCTCATGCACGGTTTTGAAGACCAGCGGGACTGGTGACAGTCTCGCTGAGTTTAATAATTACGTCTATCTTTCCAATGGCGAGAGAGTTGAAAATCCTAGATTCTTGAGGAAATCGGCTCAGAAATTAGCAAGGCTTCAAGCGAAGTTAGCTAATAGAGTCAAGGGTTCTCAACCTTGGAAAATAATCAAGGACAAGGTTTCCAGACTCCATCAGTTTGTAGCTAGAGCTAGATTAGATTTTCAATTTAAAACTGCACATGAGCTACTTAGCAAGTGTGAGGTTTTAGTTGTTGAAGATTTGAGCGTCAAAAATCTAACTAGACGTGCCAAGCCCAAGACTGATATTGAGAATGGTAATTTGGTTTATTTGCCTAACGGTCAGTCAGCTAAGAGTGGTTTGAATAAATCCATGCTTGATGCTGCTCATGGGCAATTTGCTAGCGTTCTGAAATATGTCGCCTGGAAATGGGGTAAAAGTGTTTTATTTGTTGAGCCAAAGGGAACTTCCCAGCACTGTTGGAACTGCCTCAACAAAGTCCCGAAAGAATTATCGGAACGGTGGCATTCTTGTCAATGTGGAGAATCTTTGGATCGAGATGAAAATTCAGCCAAACTCATAAGAAAAATTGGTCTGAGTTACAAAAGTGGCGGGGGAACTCCGTCACTCAAAAAAGCATGAGAAAAAAAGGAAAAAGAAGCCTGCGGTCTAACTGTACTCAGTTGACCGTCAGGTTCGTTCACGAGTCACCCAGAGTTCTGAGGGAAGCGTTGAGGGGCTACCGATACTTTTTTGCTAACATTTGCTAACAAATACATAAGTTGAGATCATATCTCAACAAAGGCGTATCAACCGATGCCCGTAGAAATTTCTACAAGCACTTATATTCTTGCCTTCAGCTTGGTTATCGCTTACAGCTCTTAGCCAATCTGATTATTTGCTTTGATAATGTAGAGGCAACTTATTTATATAGCGGTTGCGTACTACCAAGGTTTTTCACCTACATCTGAGTGGCTAAATTCATTCTATATGACATGAAGACAAGAAGGCAAATGTAAGTGATTGTTAGCAAATGTCAGAAAAAGTCTTACTGTTAATCAACCCTCAACGCTTACCCGCTAAAAATATGTAGGCCCATCGGCATGCCGTGGCTATTTTCGAGAGTCGATACAGGGCGAATAATTTTTGACCATCGACAAACAGTTTCGTCCATCAGCCGTTCTCTCGTAACTAATACTGTCTGCGATGTCTTTGATTAATTTTAGCCCCCGCCCGCCCGGAGAGTGAACATCGACTTTTTCCGAAATATCTTTGATTTTTTTCTCTAAATCAAACGGATCGCCTGAGTCCCAAATTTTAATCTCTAAAGATTCAGCGAACACAGCCACCTCAATGTCAACAGGCAAATCCGCTGGTTTGCCCTTGTGGGCGTGACGCACCGCATTCGTAAAGCCCTCAGCCAAAGCCAACTGACACCTTATCCACACACTTGTAGGAATTCGCGACTCGTACAATTGTGCAAACCACGACAAAACCCAGCTTAATCCATTCAGACCTGTATTTACTTGAAGATCCGCTTTTTTTAGCATCGGCAACTTTTCGGAACCCTTTAATTCAATCACGCTCACCACAGAAGTTCTTCATCGGCCCGTGGGCAAAATACAACGAGACAAAATACAACCAGATAAAATACCACGAGACTAAAGTATAACGGCGGCTAAATTGAATGGTTGTGTGAGGATACTAGCTTTGGTGGGCCGTCGATCGATGTCTAATCCACTAATCGGTTAGCCACTATACCATAAATAGCATTTTCATGTCAACCAGCGCCTGTGGCAAATAAAAGTCTATAAAAATTTATATTCTGAGTATAAACTGAGTGAAGTTCGATCGCGCCAAATTTATATCAAATTTTAACGTAAATTGAACTCAACGACCCGCCGTCAAAAGCAATTACCTCGAAAGCGATGTCAATCAACTATACTCAATCTCAGACAAGGGCGCTGACAGGATATATTTTAAATGACCCCCAGACCTTGAAAAACTTGTAGTACCTAAGTGCCCATGTTTCAAATTCTGGTTATTGACGATGATACGGCTGTTCAAGAACTGCTGAGAAGAACCCTGAAAAAACAGGGTTACGAAGTAACAGTAGCAAGCAATGGCGAAGACGGTGTAGCCCAGGCGCAAAAATTGCGTCCGGCCCTGATAATTTGCGATTGGATCATGCCGCGCTTGACCGGCATCGATGTCTGCCGTCGAGTTAAGGCAGATCCGGATCTGTCAACTACACAATTCTTTTTGTTGACTTCTTTGGGTTCGATCGCCGATCGAGTCAAAGGCCTCGACGCCGGTGCCGACGATTTTATCTCCAAGCCGATCGAACTCAACGAGTTACAGGCAAGAGTACGCGCGGGATTGAGGCTGCACCAACTCAGCCGAGATTTGAAAATAGCCAAGCAAAGTCTGGAAGCAGAGTTAGCCGAGGCCGCCGAGTACGTGCAATCGCTGCTGCCAGATCCGATGAAGGAACCTTTCAGCATCGAAGCAAAATTCATTCCCTCCCGGCAGTTGGGGGGAGATTGCTTCGACTACAACTGGCTGGATGCCGATTATTTGGCGATTTACTTGCTAGACGTAGCCGGTCACGGTTTGCGGGCGGCGCTGCCTTCGGTGGCCGTGCTGAATTTGCTGCGATCGCGCACGCTCCCCAACATAGACTACTACAAACCCAGCGACGTTTTGCGCGCCCTGAACACCACCTTCCAGATGAGCTACCAAAATGACAAGTATTTCACCATCTGGTACGGCGTTTACAACCGCATTTCTCGCCAGCTAGTTTATGCCAGCGCCGGCCATCCACCGGCAGTGTTGATTTCCCAGTCCCCTGCGAGCACCGCTAAAATCCAGCGATTAAAAACCCCCGGAATGCCGGTCGGGATGTTCCCCGACGCCCCATACATCGATAATTGCTGCGATGTCGAGGATTTGAGCACTCTCTACATCTTTAGCGACGGGGTATACGAGATCCACCAACCTGACGGCAATATCTGGGGGCTTGACCCTTTCATCGACCTGTTAGCAGCTTACAACGGTGCAAGTGCCGACCAGTTAGAGCTGGTTTTGAACTACATTCAAAAGTTGAACGCTAAAGCAGTTTTTGATGATGATTGGTCTTTACTCAAGGTAAACTTTGGCTAGCTGACTTCTTGCATTGCATCTGCGACCAAATAGCAAGAAGGCAGCAGCCCAAAGATTTAGTTAGTTGAGAGAATTTTGCTATTAAAAGCATCGCGGGTTTGAAATATCTCGAAAACTCGATCCATACTGGTGAGTTCAAATAAGATGCGGATTTGCTCGTTGATAGAACAGACAACTAATTGACTCCCAGCGGCCCGGACTGTTTTGAGCGCCAAGACTAAAGCGCCCAAACCAGAACTATCCATAAATGTCACATCAGTGAAGTCTATCAATACCACATCAGCTCCCGCTTCCACTAGGTCGCTAATCTCTTGGCGGAATTGACTTGCCTTGGTGCCGTCTAAAATGCCAGAGGGCTGAATAATTTTAACTACAGGACTCATATTTTGCGGTGGGAATGTCAGAATTTCTAGCCAGACTAGGCTAGTATAGCTGCGAGATGGACTCCGATCCAAATAAGAGAGGGGGAAAGCGCCAGAGCCTGAGAGCGGGAGAATAGTTTTGAGTGCAAAAGATGGTGTTCGTCGCGGATCGTAACGCCGATCGCAGTCGCAGCGCAACGCATGGAGTGAATTTTGAGATAGGGACAATCTTTGTTCTGCCGAATGCCTTCTGGTATTAATCAAACTAAGCTAACTTTGGCGCGGTAGAGCAGTTTGTCGCCTTGTCTGTAGCCTGTGTAGCGGACTTTGACGGGTTCTCCGGGCTCGGCTGTTCCTTCCATGAGCTGATGCTGTTGGGGGTTGTAGGGAATCTCGGCTCCGACTGGGGCGATCGACTCCACTCCCCAATGCTCTAATAACTGCTCGACGGGCCGCAGCAAGGGCAGTAGTTTCTGAGCCCGCAAGTTGTGATTTTCCTGAGCTTTGCTCGCAGCCGTCGGCCACTGCAACATCCAAGATTCTAAAATTTGCACGCTAGATAGCTGGAATTCCTGCATCAAAGATTCTCGCTGCTGTTCGATCGAAGCTTGCAGGCGCTGATATTCTTGTTCTAGGGCTGTCGGTGGTGTCTGCTCTAACTCTACATAGTTGGGCGCCAAGGTTGCCAGCAGTTCGGTTAAGGAAATTTGCAAAGCTTGACTGATTTTGAGCAGGATGTCGGCGCGGGTTTGCAAAGCTAAGCCGCGACGCAGGCGACTTAGCTGGATCTCGGAAACTCCTGCTTTTTGGCTGAGTTCTCGATCGCTCGAAAGCCCCGCCTGTTCCATCAGGCGTTGCAGTTGAGGAGCATAATCTGGAATATTGGCAGTCACGAAAAACTCATCCAAATTAACTATTAGCCGGGAAGTCCCTCGGTATATTTAGAGGGGATTAATCAGAGCGCTGTGCCCCGTACCCCGAATAAATTACTCCTTGGGATGAAAGGCTCGTCGGGTTTCGGTACCGAAACCGACAATTATTCTTTTATACCCCAATACGATCGGGAAATACTCTGATACTATATTAGCAAGTGGGGGTGGAACTACCTCACTATAAAAAGCCTGAGAAAAAAAAGGAAAAAGAAGCCTGCGGTCTAACTGTACTCAGTTGACCGTCAGGTTTGTTCACTAAATGGACATATTCTCGATCGTAAACTGTCACGAGCCTTAAGGAAATACATCTGTGGGGCGGGCTCCTGCGCCCACCCCACAACTTTTTTTGTGGCTATTTGACGGCAACTTTTTCGGCGGCGGCTGTTGCAGTTGTCGCAGAACCTTGCAAATGCGCTTCTAGGAACCACAAACGCTTGTCAATTGCCCGCGAAATTTCCGTGTACAGATCCGCTGTATCGGCATCGCCGAGTTCGTCTGTTTTGTCGATGGCGACTCGCAGGTGTTTGGCGTAGGGTGCGTAGCGATCGGCTAAAGCCGTCACGTATTCTTTGCCGTCTAAAATGTCGAAAGGAAATTCTGGCAAAATCGAATCTGCAGCGGCTGTGCGGGCTGTTCCTACAGCCAAACCGCCCAAAGCTGTGACCCGTTCGGCAACCAAATCGATGTATTCTTCGAGTTCTGTTGCCATTTCGTCAAACAGCAAGTGCAACTGGTAGAAGTCCATGCCTTTGACGTTCCAGTGAGCTTGCTTGACTTGAGTTTTTAAGTCCAGAGTCGTTGCCAGCGTGGCGTTGAGCAGCCCCACTACTTGAGAGCGGGTGGCGGCTGACATATCGATGCGGGTGGGGTAAAGATGTTGTTTGTGGTTGTTGGTAGTCATAGGTTTTTAGCTTGTTATTAGTGATTGTCGATCGAATATTTGCCTGTCGTGAATTTCTATTGAGAGGCTCAGGCTAAGTGCATCTGCAACACGGCACGGGGAGCTCGGCGTACTTTACAGCGGATACTTTCTAAACCGAGACGCTGGCAAGCTTCGTAGCGGTGGCAGCCGGAAAATCCGTAATACTGACCATCTACTTCTAGCACGTCGATGGGTTCGTTTAAACCTACCTCGCGGATTGACTCCATGAGGGCGGCTACTTTGGTTTGGTCGTTGACTCGCGGCAGGGGGCGGCGAATCTGGTTGAGGGGAATTTCTTCTATCCTCATGGCGGCTCTCTTTTTTGCTTATAGTTAAATCATACTCGTTATGACTTCGACTTGGCAAGAAACATTAGAACTTACGCAAAAACCTGGTTTCGAGAGGATTGCTCGCTAAGATGGAGAGAAACAAAGCAACTTGCAGGCAACCCCTGATGAACTCAACGACTGGCTTGTTAACTCGCATTACCCAAACCCCCGGTCAGTGTGGTGGTCGTCCCTGCATTCGAGGAATGCGAATTCGAGTCACGGACATCCTAGAAATGCTGGCTGAGAACGTCAGCATTACTGAGATTTTAGAAGATTTCCCGGACTTGGAGCTTGCAGATATTCAAGCTTGCTTACTGTTTGCTGCACGACGTACCGATTTCCCAAGACTGACGGCATGAAGATATGGATCGATGCTCAACTGCCACCAACTCTGGCAAATTGGCTGACAGATAACTTTAATTTAGAAGCGGTTGCGTTGCGAGATATTCAACTGCGAGATGCCCAAGATACCGAAATTTTTGAATCAGCACAAGCCGAAAAAGCTGTGATTATGACCAAAGACAGCGACTTCATCGATTTGGTATGTCGATTAGGAGCGCCCCCTCAAATTTTGTGGTTGACCTGTGGCAATGTAACAAACCGTAACCTGCGACAATTGTTAAGTGCCACTTTACCCGATGCAATAGAACGATTGCGTCAAGGAGAGGCGATCGTCGAAATCAGCAACAACCCTTGAAGCCGATCACTCCCCCAAAAGCCCAAAGCACTGTCTTACAGATCAGATTACGGTAGCTTGATCTCGAATGCTGATAAATAGTATTTAAATGCTGCTCTCACCGAGAGATTAAGCTACTTAACGACTAAGATAAGCGGCGGCAGGCAGCATTTGCAATATCACCAATACCTCTGGCCCGTCCGCCGATCGGGTTGTTAGACCGCGTATTTACAGTTGCTTCTGCCATTACTAAAAGGCTGATCGTGGTTTCGTAGAAAGGAAAATTCAATCAAGATTATTGCTTGATGATATAGTGGTACGTAAACATTTACCGAGAGTAAGGCTTAAATATGGAGTATCAATCCTATTCTATCAGGCAGTTGCTGGATGCTGTAAGTAGTGGCAGTGTTCGGATTCCTGCTTTCCAGCGAGGTTTTGTCTGGGATATGGATAGAGTTGCATATCTAATGGACAGTATCTACAAAAATTATCCTTTTGGCTCATTACTTTTTTGGCGAACTAAATACAAGCTTTCTGTAGAGAGAAAGCTGGGTCAATTTGAACTTCCACAACCCAAAGAAGATTACCCAATTGATTATGTCTTAGACGGTCAGCAAAGGCTGACATCAATATTTTCGGTTTTTCAGACCGAACTACAGCCAACTTTCGATAGTGCATGGCTTGGAATATATTTCGATTTGGGAGCACAAGAGGATGTACAAGAAAGTCAGTTTTTGGCTCTTTCGGAGATCGATGTTGATTCATCTAAACACTTTCCTCTGAGTGTTTTATTTGACTCTGTTAAATATAGAGAAGCAACCACCCAATTTACTAATGAGCAAATTATACGTTTAGATAGAATTCAAGAGAAATTTAAAGAAGTATCTATTCCTGCTCAAATTTTAAAGACCGATGATAGAGCAATTGTTGCAATCGTATTTGAGCGCGTTAATAGACTAGGAATGGAACTTGATACTCTTCAACTCCTTGCAGCCTGGACTTGGAATGACGATTTCGATTTATTAGAGAGTTTCAAAGAATTGAAAGAAGAACTTGAAGAGTTCGGATTTTCTGAAGTCGGTGAGGATGCTGATTTGATATTGAGATGTGCGGCGGCTATCTTAATGAAAGATCCTACTCCAGATACTCTCTTAGAATTGAATGGTCAACAAATCAGAGCAGCATTTCCCAAGGTCAGGAATGGGATTTTGGGTGCTATCGACTTTCTAAGAAAGCAGTTGAAGGTTATGTCCCTTAAGAACTTACCATCCTCTGCGTTGATCATTCCTCTATGTACCTTCTACGCAGAACCAGATGGCAAGGAAGTGTCCTATGACTCAAAAGTTCATGCCAGATTAAAAAAGTGGTTTTGGCGATCTTGCTTTACCAACCGATATGGTAGTAGCCCTAAAAGAACTGCCATAACTGATATAGAAGAAATACAAAAGCTTAAAAATGGTGAGGTGAATACTTTTGGAGATATTTCTCACGATCTAAGTAATGATTTCTTCAAAGCTAATTATTTTAGGTTAGCTAGTGCAAATACTAAGACATTTATATTGATGTTAGCAAACAATAATCCAAAGACTTTTTTATCCTGTTCATCAATTGATTTAGATAAAGTTTTGCAAAAGTACAACAGAGCCGAGTTTCATCATATTTATCCCAAAGCTTACTTGAGAGATTTAAACACTTCTGACGAAAAGATTAATTGTCTTGCCAACTTTTGTTTTTTGAACACTTCAGAAAACAAGAAAATAGGGCGAAAGAAACCGTCTGAGTATATCACTATCATGCCCAATGATGATGACTTGAAAGAAATTTTAACAAATGCTTTTTGCCCACAGGAATTTTGCAATGATAATTTTGATAAATTTGTGGATGAGCGTGCAGAACTGTTAGCTACTTTTGCAAAACAGTTGATGCAAGATGTGTAGAACCAAGCTCTAGATTTAACCAGCGCCCTAAAACAAGATCGATCGCCCCTTAACAAAAAATCGCAGCATCTGCTACAGAACCATCTCAAGTCAATCCCGCAATAATGACACTCCTACCCAAAATAGCGGTCTTAAAAAAGAACGACAGCACACAGTGAAAAAGCACGATATACCTCGTCGAACGAGAAGTGATCTGCACATCTGCAACGCCGGCAAGTCATGCCAATGCCAAAGGAGAAATATAAAAAATCTTTGTAGTGAGGTTCGTCGTCGCCCGGAAAATCCCAACCCCGCGCCTGGAAGTAGCTGCCGTGCAGTTTGCTCCGCTTTCGGTAGTAGCTGCGGGCATACTGCATCCTGAAGATAGGAGACTTATTGCATAAATCTTCGATCGATCGGGAAACCGCAGATGCAACGCGGATAATTTCAAGATAGGAGAGCGAATGCTGGCAATTGGAGTCTACTGTGTACCTGCATCCAAGACCCAATATAGGTTAGCCACAGTAAGGGTTAGAAAATCCCAACTACTGCTATCTTGGCAGGCAATCCCAAAAATTAACTATGAATTGGTAACACGCAGCACAGCCAGGATTTTTCATGCCTTTCGATAGATCGATCGACCTCAACCTTGTAGGTACAGTGGGAGAAAATATAAATTGTGGCTTGAAATTATGGCATCCTCCCAACCCCTCAAAGGCATTGAATTGATCGACTGCGCCAAAGCCAACGCCCAACAAGGAATCGCCACCGCCGCGAAGCTTTGCGGCTACGGAGGCGACCTCAACACCTTCGAGCGGGAACTAAAAAAGGCTTGCCAAGATATCGGCGTCGAAGTCAAGGAGTTAAGCGACTTGATTACGACTCAGCAGATGATGAAACAAGGAATGGGTATTGAAGTCGCTCCAGATACTCCCTCAGAACTTTAGGCTCAATCTCCACCGCACCAGTTTGAGAGCTAAGATTGCCCTGATACCAGTATTTTGAGTCTGCTAGCTGAGGCAGGCTAGAATGTTTTGCATGGGAGCTTCCGACTTTTGGCAGGAGTCGTGTTTTCTCCCGCGAAGAGGGTGCTTTCTGGAGGGTGCACAGATTGTTAGGAGGACTGTCGTGTCAGATCAGCAAGACCGAATTATGCGTTTGTTTATAGAGGAGGCTAAGGAGCACCTCGATACTCTAGAAAATGGTTTAGTGGATTTAAAGTCCACGATGAAAGACCCTGAAAGCGTCCAAGAGATGTTTCGAGCCGCCCATTCCGTGAAAGGAGGGGCGGCTATGCTTGGCTTAGATAGTATTAAAACAACCGCTCACCGCTTGGAAGATTGTTTTAAGGTGCTCAAGGACGGGCCCGTCAAGCAGGTTGACCAAACGGCAGAATCCCTATTTTTAAAGGGAGTTGATACGCTTAAGGACTTGCTGGGGCGACTGGAGGGGCCTTTCGGCTTGAGGAATGAGGAGGGAGAAAAACTCGTGCAGCAGGTGATGCCTGTTTTTGCTCAACTGGAAACTCACCTCGATAAATTGGCGTCGGGCAAAGTGCAGGCGGTTGCTGCTGGGTCTGGTACTCCCGCCGCTCCAACAGCGGGCGCTGTGCCGCCAAATTTTGCTGTTGAAGTGATGACTTTACTCAAAGAAATGTTGCAGGTGTTCAAGCAGAAAGAATCGGCTGCTAGTCGCTCTGAGTTGACGGCTGTGTGCGTTCGCCTCTATAAGTTGGGAGGTAAAATAGAGACTTGGCAAAATTTAGTAAAAACAGCTAGAGCAGCGATCGTTAATCCCAAAAACTCTTATAAAGTCTTAGCTCCGCTGATTATCAAAGAACTCAAAGAAGCTGGCGATTTAGTACAAGTAGGGAAAGTCAAGACGATCGTTCCGAGTAAAAATTTGCTACTTTTGGCAGCAAGCCCAAAACCAGCAGAGGCAAGCCCCCCAGCCGTTCCAGCAGCCCCAGCAGCAGCCTCGAAGCAAGTAGCACTTCCAGCCGAACCGAAGGCGGTAGTCAAGCTTTTGCTCAAAACTTTCAACAAAAAGCAACTCTCGGAAATCGCCAAGTTATTGGTTAACGCCATCAAATCCTCGAACTAGGATGTGTGGCAGTAGAAGATAGAGTTGAGCAGCAACTCGAAAAAATTCACTTTTTCGAGATTTTTGCCCTCTACCTTCTACTGTTGGGCAACCCTGCGTTAGAATGAGTGGATATGTAGGCGTGCAATATTGTACCAGAATAAAAAATCGAGCAGGCTTTATAAGGCGGTAGCTGTGAAACCAATTAGTTCATTAGAAGATGCTTTAAACCGCTGTCAGGCGATGGGAATGCGCTTGAGCCGCCAGCGTCGATTTATTCTAGAACTTTTGTGGGAGGCAAAAGAACACCTCTCCGCTCGCGAAATCTACGATCGCCTCAACAAACAAGCGCATTCGATCGGGCATACTTCTGTTTATCAAAATCTAGAAGCTTTGTCGAGAGCAGGGATTATTGAGTGCATAGAACGCTCGGAGGGACGCTTGTACGGCAATGTCAGCGACTCTCACTCTCACGTCAATTGTCTTGATACGGCTCAGATTCTAGACGTTCATGTGGAATTGCCGATCGACTTGATCGAGCTAATCCAAGAGCAAACGGGTGTCAAAATTGTAGACTACCGGATAGATTTCTACGGATACCGCTCGGCCGAGTCCGCCACGCAAGCATCGAGTGTCAGCGATACGCCACAGGCTTCGTAACGGATAAAGCAGCGGCTGTTGGACGCAAAACAGATATTTGTACAGGGCGGCCCGGTGGTATAAAATGATTTAAGTATTTAGCTGGGTTCGATCGGGCTTTTTGCCGTCGCGCGCCGGAATTCGGCACAGTAGAAAAAAACAGAAAACAGAAAAATGAAACTCGATCGGCAAGTTTGGCGATCGGGAATAAAGTTTTCGACTAAACCCAAAAAATCATTTCTACCGGCTACACGTAAAAGTGTAAACCAAATCCGGCTGTAGTGCCCCCTTGATTTTTTAATCGGCTTGGAGGAGACGAAAGTTTGTGTATTTGCGGTTTCAACCGCTGAGTCTGATAATGGAATTTCTGATCCGGATTTAATATTAGACCTTAGTTTAATCGCTCCCCCAATTCATCTGCGGAGTAAAATCTCAAATCTCAAATCTCAAATCTCAAATCTAAAATTGATGGACTGACGGGGCTTTATACTGTTTTTTCTGCTAAACTGCCCCGGAATCTGTCAATAACTGTTAGATAACTGGTATGATTTACGTGCTTCTTGAGCCTAAAATGCTCGGAAGCAACCAGTGGGGCCAGACACGAACCTCACTATAAAACACCGTAGAGGGAAAGATTGCCAGTACCTTGAAGGAAGTTCTCGATCTCCTTAACCGGAGTCAGAAGCCGACATCACAATCTATGATTTGATGTGGGAGTGTCACGTGAAGAGTGCGCATTACAGGACAGGCTGAAGTAATGGCGAGACGACAATCTGACCAATTCCACACACCACCGCAATACAACCCATCCCCTAAACCGACGGCACAGTTCAGTGCAGAGGCGACAGGCGATGCGAGTTCCTTCGTAACGGCGCAGCCAACCGAGGGAAAAAGAACTTTTTGGCAGTGGCAGCTTATCTGGCTGAGTCTCCTGGTGGGATTTGGAGTAACCGGTGCCGCTGCATTTCTGTGGTTGCTGACAATGCCGCCACCGCCGAATTGCCAGCAACTGTCGCCGCTGGCGGCGGACGGAGAGCGACTTTACTGCGCTCAACAAGCTGCGAAGTCGGGCAAGCTAGAACAGATAGAATCGGCAATGGCCTTGGTGCAGGCTTGGCCGAAAGAACATCCGCTATACTCGCAAGGTCAACATTTGATAGGGGAATGGTCGAAAGCCATTCTGGGATTTGCCAGGGCAAAAATTGAGAAGGGCGATTTGAAAGGTGCTCTGGAGATTGTGGCGAAAATTCCGAAAACCAGTCGGTCTTACCCAGAGGTAGAGGAGGCTGTGACTGCTTGGGAAAAAAATTGGCAGGAGGGCCAAAAACTCTACGATACAGCCCTAGCAGCTTTGAAAAGTGAGGATTTAAGGAAAGCCTGGGATTATGCTCAAGCTCTATTTAAGCTGGAAAATATTTTCTGGAGTCAGAAGCGGTACAACGAGCTGATAGGGCAGATTTCATTGGAAAGAAACGGCTGGCAGCGCTTGCAAGAGGCTAGAGATTTGGCGAAGGACGAGACTCCGCAAAAGTTCGCTGAGGCAATCGTCCTAGCTCGCAAAATCGACTCGCAGCTTTTTGCCCGCGCTAAAGCTGAGAAGGAAATTGAGGGCTGGAGCCGAATTTTGCTGGCAATGGCTACTAAGCGGTTGGCGGCGAAAGATTTGCCGGGGGCGATCGAGGCTGCTTCTGTTGTGCCACAGGATTCGCTACTGTTTGCGGAAGCTCAAGATTTGATGCAGTTGGGTAGGGCTCAGGCAGTGACGTGGAACCAGTCGATATCAACTCCGCTGCCACAACACATTTTTAGCTTGCTGGAAGGGCAGGGGGCTGCTAGCAAAATAGCTCCGGGTCGTCCTCTGTACAAGCAAGCTCAAGTTCAAATTGAAAATTTGCAGGTGCAGTTTCAAGATTTGCTGCGGCTGCAAGTGGCGAGCACGATCGCTAGTTTCGGTCAGATAGGGACGTTTGGACTCGCGATCGAGCAAGCGCAAACCATCGGACTCAAGCAGCCGCGGCGGATTCACGCTCAAACTTTGGTGGCTTCTTGGCGCCGGGAAATTGAGCGGATCGAAGACCAATCTTTTCTGACTCTGGCGAAGCAGTTGGCCCAAGCGCAAACGGTTGAAGGACTAAAGGGCGGCATGGCTCAGGTAGTTCTGATTGCTCAAAACCGCCCTCGCAGGATAGAAGCGCAAACTCTGCTGGCTCAGTGGACGAAACGCATAGAAGTTATTCAAGATCAGCCTTTTTTGGATGAAGCGATAGCCCTGGCGAAGCAAGGAAAACTTAGTGCGGCTATTGAAAAAGCTTCGCAAATTAAGAGCGGTAGGACTTTGTACGCGAAAGCTCAGGATAATGTCTATCAGTGGGTGAGCGAACTGCAAGTTGCTCAAGACAGACCGATTCTCGATCGAGCTGCGGAATTGGCATCTCAAGGCAGTCTAGGAGCGGCGATCGATACGGCTTCCCAAATCGGTTACGGTAGGGCGCTGTATTCAGAGGCTGCAGGTGCGATCGGGCGCTGGAGTGCTGAACTCAGAGCCAACAGTGCACCGCCGCCGGAACCCGCTCGCGATTACGCGCCGGAACCCGCTCGCGACTACGCGCCAGCTCCAGCAGAGGAGTACGCGCCAGCTCCGCGACAGGAGGAGTACGCGCCAGCTCCGCGACAGGAGGAGTACGCGCCAGAGCCAGAGCCTTACTATCCGCCTCCGAGAGAAGAGGCCCCGGCTCCGGAACCTTACTATCCGCCTGCTAGGGAACCGGAACCTTACTATCCGCCCGCGAGAGAGCCGGAACCGGAACCTTACTATCCGCCCGCGAGGGAGCCGGAACCTTACTATCCGCCCGCGAGAGAAGAGGCACCGGCTCCGGCTCCGGAACCACCTCCTCCGGCTCCGGCTCCAGAACCCGCGCCACCCTCGATTCCTGAATCGGCTGGGCCTCCTGATGCTAATTTGATGCCCGAGTAATTGGGTTTTCGCGCGATCGATCTCTAAAATCTCGAATCTAAAATCAAGTGAGTAATTTCCAAGTGCTGACGATCGATGGCGACCCCATTTTCCGGCTGGGGCTGCGAGTTGCTTGCGAGCAGTATCCAGACTTGCAAGTTGTCGCAGAGGTTTCAACGGGAAAGGAGGCTTTGCGGGTTCTAGAAGCTCGCTCGATCGGCTCTGAAACAGCCAAGAAGCCTGGAGATTTGGCAATTTTGGCTGTTGAGACCCTAAATTGGCGATCGGGCCAAACAGAGGCGCTGGCCTTTTGTCGCGAACTCAAAAGTTTGTACCCCAACCTGCCCCTGTTGCTGCTAGGCGGGCCGCTGACACCGGAGCTGTTGGCGGAAGTACAGGCGACGGGCGCGAATGGCTATTGTCCTAAAGGTAGAGATATTTCCCTGACAATCGAAGCTATTCGCGCGGTGGCATCTGGTTGCACTTATTGGGCGACGGATGCGACAGGTAACTCGGAAATAGAACTAAATGCAGCGGTGGTTCAAACAGTACAAAAATCCGCAGCAATTGCAGATAAAAATGCAGATAATTCGACAGTTGATACGCCAGTACACAAAAAAATGCTGGCTCATTTTTGTCTTTCTGGACTACGGGAAATAGATGCAACTTTG
The DNA here is from genome assembly GCF_036700405.1 of Microcoleus sp. T3_D1. Classification (NCBI taxonomy): domain Bacteria; kingdom Bacillati; phylum Cyanobacteriota; class Cyanophyceae; order Oscillatoriales; family Microcoleaceae; genus Microcoleus; species Microcoleus sp. T3_D1. Next base: position 22,999 of record NZ_JAUBOV010000042.1, on the reverse strand, counting down.
GCGGTTGTCCAAGCTGATTTGCAAGAGATTAAAGCGGCAGCTCCGACAGATTTGCCCTCTATTTTAGATGGCGTTGTACTCAGCGGGCGCCGCCGAGAATTGCTGGCAGCTCGCTGGATTGTCAGTCAGTTATTATTTGAAGGAAAAGGGGAGAAGGCAGAAGGAAGAAAGCAGAAGGCAGAAGGCAGAAAGCAGAGGGGAGAAGGCAGATGGGAGAAAGAAGAAATTAGAGGCGAGAATTTGTTAAATAATTCTCAATCGCAATTAGCTAATTCCCAAGTTTCTGCTGAATCTTTGGTGGTTGCAACTAATTGGCAAAATAGCTTGTTTGACTCGGTGGCGGCTAAATTGCAGTTGGATTTGGTGAATTTGACTGGCTTGCCTTTGGAAATCGATATTTTGCGATCGACCAAAAAGCGTGAATTGATGAGTTCCATCCTGCGGAAGTTAAAAGATTTGCTGGAGGAATTGCGCTTTTCACAAGTGCAGGAAACTCAATTGTCGCAAAAAATGCAGGCTATTTTACAGGATTTGTGGGAAGCGACAATCATAGATTTTTTTGGCAGATACTATACACTGCCAACGGGAGAAACTCTGGTTCTTGATGGCAGTCAAACAAGCTTGAAACTGGCAGAAAGTCAAGAGGAAAGCGCTGCTTATCTCTTGGCGGGCAGCGGCGTAGAAGTTGTGCCGATGCTGCTGGCAGATGCTGATGTAGTTGCCGCACAAATCCTTGACAAAATACCGATGACGGTTGATTTTTTTGCACATTTACTATTTGAAATTCCTCTAACAGTTGACAATATTGCTTGTGTTGCTGGCAGCCCGGAAGCGATGCAGCGAGCTGAAGCTTTGTTGGAAAATTTGGCAATTCAAGTTGCTAGCGGAGTGGTACAACCTCTACTAAATAATTTGGCAAATCTTGAAGAAATTAAGCAAATTTTTTACGATGGTAAGTTGATTTCGACGCGAGAAATTGAGAGATTTCGGAATGATTTGTCGTGGAGATATAGCTGGGATAGATATTTTGTGGAACCGAAAGCTATTTTTGAAAGCAGGTTTTGGCTGTTTGTTTTGGGCGATTCTGGAATTAAGAAAATTTCTATTTATGCTCCTAGAAATCTGGAGTTAGCACAGTTGTCTGGGTGGCAGTTAGCCTTGACTTTGCTGCTGGAAACGAGGGATGCGATCGCACCTAGAGTTCGGGCGGTTATTTCGCTGTTGGGTGCAGGGGTTGTTTACGTTTTGACTCAGGTTATAGGGCGGGGAATTGGTTTGATCGGGCGGGGAATTATCCAAGGGATTGGTAATTCTTTGCAGGATAGCAAGTTTGGGAAAAATGGGTAATTGGGAATTGGGCATCGGGCATTGGGCATCGGGCATTGCTAATTGATAATATTGATAATTGGGCATTGGTAGTGATATTATAGGTAGGATAGATATGAGATGTGACACCATTCTCAATAACCTGTAGGGGCGGGTTTTTCCAACAATATTTGGTTGAGATCGATAGTCTCATAAACCCGCCCCTGCCCAACGGTAAATCGCGGTCGATCGACCGGATTTGATAGAACTTACTGCTATAGGGTTGACTTTTTATGAGTATTATGATAGCGATAGATGCCGATCGCATAAACAGTTTAGATTTGTCTCCCGTGCGGACTGTAATTGAAAAGTGGCTGGCCGAAGGAGCGATCGCCCAAAACGAACAACAGCTACAATTTGAAATTGAGTATCCGCGCGAAGAGTTAGATCCGCGAGAAATTTCCGAAATTCCCGAAGTGCGGCTGTGGTTTATTCGCTTGGATGCTTGTTACCCTTGGCTGCCATTTTTGCTGGATTGGAAAGCGGGAGAATTGGCGCGCTATGCGGCGATGTTGGTGCCACACCAGTTCCACCGCACCCAAGGTATTCAGTACAATCCTGAAGCTTTGGAAATGTTTTTGATGAACAAAATTTTTGTCTTGACTGATTGGTTGAATCAGCAGGGAATTCCCAGTAAATCGAAGTTGATGGCCATGTCGCAGATGTTTGGTTATGATTTGGAGGATGCTTTTTTTGATGTGATTGTGCCACACAAATAAGCATCGCACTCAAATTAACATAGGGAGCATCTCAGTTTTGCATTTACAGTGCGAGCGTCCCCGCTCGCGTATTGTACAATACGCGAGCGGGGACGCTCGCACTACAATAAAAAAAATGCTTTTTACAAAACTGAGATGCTCCCATTAACATAGTCCTACTTAGATAGGCTACTCTATACCTTAAGACTAAGAACAAAGGTATAAATTCGGTTTCTTCCCTTGTGGGGCGGGCTTTCCAGTCCGCCTCCGCAGCTATAACTTCCATCCACAGCAGCTTAATTAATCTTAACAGCAACCGCAATCCGGCTTTAATACAATAGTTTAGCCAGCGCGCCTCAAAAAATTGTTGCTGGACTTCAGAATTTTCTCAGAATTGAGAGTTAGTTTAAACTCACATCTTGCACCATTCTCAAGAACAGGCAAGATGCCTGTTCCACAAGAGATAAATTTTCTTGTGGAACAGGCCGAAAAGCCTGTTCATAAAAAGATTATTGAGAATGCTGCAATATCTCAGTTTAAATAGACAACGATCGCCCGATTCAATCGATCGAGGAAATTTACCATGAAAACAGATTACCTCATCGTCGGCAGTGGTTTATCAGCACTGGTTTTCGGAGCTTTGATGGCAAACTCCGGCAAAACCGTACACATCCTCGAAGCTCACGAGCATCCCGGAGGCTTTGGTCACACCTTTACGATGGCCAAAAAATACACCTTTAATGCCCAATTCCACTACGTTTGGGACTGCGGCGAAGGACATACAGTCAATCGAGTTCTCAAAAAACTCGGTCTCGATCGAGATGTCACCTTTGAACGGTACGATCCGAATGGCTACGACCACATGAGAATGCCTGGGTATGCGATCGATATTCCCTCGGAACCAGAGGAACTGATCCGCAGATTGTCGGCGCTGTTTCCCGAAGCGGGCGAGAGAATTCGCAAATTCGTCAACGAAGTCGAGAAAACCGGCGAAGGACTCAGAAAACTCGCTCCTCCCGTCAAACCAATTGAATTGCTCAAAAATTTCGGTGACGTATTCTGTGCCGTCCAACACCTCAACAGTACACTTCAGGACGTTTTCGACAAGTTCCAACTCCCGCAAGCCGCCCAAACCCTATTAGCCCTGCAATGGCCGGACTTTTTGCTGCCTCCAAATCAGCTTTCTTTCTATGCTTGGATTGCCTTGTTTAGAGGCTATCAAGAAGGCGCATTTTACCCGACGCAGCATTTTGAATCTGTCATCAATTCTTTAGTTAAAGTCATTGAATCCAACGGGGGGAAAGTTCTATTAAACCATGAAGTCACGAATTTTAGGGTGACAAACAGAACAGTAACCGGTGTTGAAGCGATGGATTTGACCACGCATCAAACCCATGAATTCACGGGCGACAAGGTGATTTGCAACCTTGACCCGAAAAGAGCGGCCAAGATGATTGGAGAGGAACAGTTCTCTAAAACAGTGCGGCGGAAACTCAACTATGAGTATTCTGCATCTAACTACATGGTGTACTGCGTTGTCAAAGATATCGATCTCCGAGACTATGGATTTGGCAAGTGGAATACGTTTCATACGGAACACTTGGATCTAAATGAAGCTTTTGCTCAAATGTACGAGCAAAATGATTTTTCTCGTCCGAGTTTTGCAATTACAACGCCAACTTTACTGACCCAAGCGCGGCGGGATTGTCCAGAAGATTGTCAAATTGTCGAATTTCTGACTGTTGCTAATTACAGCTATTTTAAACAGCTTTGGGAGAGCGATCGCAAAGCTTACAGACAGAAGAAACAAGAGATTCTGGACTCGATTTTAGATGTTGTTGAAAAACACTATGTTCCGAATTTTCGCAAACACATGGTCTTTCATGTTACCGGAAGTCCGACGACTAACGAGCGCTTCTGCTGGTGTCCTAACGGTAATTCCTACGGTTCCAGCCTGACGCCGCGCAACATGGGGGTCGATCGACTAAATCATGAAACATCCCTCAACAATTTCTATTTCTGCAACGCCTCTTCGGGCTATCCAGGCTTTGCGCCGACATTTTGGACGGGGGCGCTGCTTTATCAACGTTTATCCGGCGATGCGATTTTAGGCTAGGAGGAATTGGTTACTCGGCGATTGAAATCGCTACTACAGAAACGAAGTCTGCCTCCGCAGACTAAAAAATAAAAAGGGCATCACATCCAACCTGGCAACGAGAGAAAGCTAGAAAAAGGTTCTTGTCCCCCCCTTATTAAGGGGGGTTAGGGGGGATCGGATCGTTTCTCCAACAGCTCTTAAGCATTCGATGATTAATGTTCCATTCTATCAATCTAGGAGTGAACTATGAGAATTGCAATTGTTGGGGGCGGAGCCAGTGGTATGGCAGCAGCCTACTGGCTCGATAAACAGGGGCATCACGTCACTGTGTTGGAAAGTCAGCCGATTTTAGGCGGACACATTCGGACGCTGAACAAAAATGTTGTACCCAATCAATCGGAGTGCAATGAAATATTAGAAAATGGGGTGCTGGAATTTCCGACGGTGTTTTACAATTTCGCGGCTTTTATGCAGGATCTAGGCGTTGAATTAGAACCGGTGCAGATTGGTTCCGCGCTGTTTTTTAAAGATGGCACTCACTTTTTGTCGGCGGTATCTATCCAAAAGAATTTCACCGGAATCCAACGCCTGAGCGAGTATTTGCGACTTGATAGTCTCTACGCTCGTTCGGCGGGATTTATTTTAAGAATGCGGTTTGCTAAACAGCATGATTTCAACGGCGTGTCGCTTTCTGAGTCTTTGAAAAGCTCGTGCGTCCGCAATTATTGGCTGAAGTTGCTGACGATGTACAGCTACTCGATACCGTTTGAATTGCTCGACAATTTCCCGGCAGAATTAGCGATGCCTGTTCTACGCGAATATGGCTTGGTCAACTGGGTGAGGATTAAAGGCGGGGTGTATTCTTACATTGAAAAGATTTTGGAGCGATTTAAGGGCGATATACGGCTAAATGTGGAGATTTCCAATATTTTTAGAAGTGCGGATGCTGTAAAAATTGTGCTTTCTGATGGGGAAATCCAGGAATTTGATAAGGTGGTTTTTGCGATGCCACCAGACCAAGTGATGAGGCTGTTGTCCGATCCGACGGAGGCGGAAAGGAAGCGGTTTTCGGCGTGGAAACCCAGTTATGCCACCACTGTACTGCATTCGGATACATCAATGTACGATCGCTACGGTATCCGCAAGTTATCTGAATTTGATTTTTTCGAGACGGACAAGGGATGGGGATATAATGCGAGCTTGAATCAGCTTTGCGGCATCTCCTCGCCACGAGAGTACAGTTTAGCATTTCATCTGGAGGAGTCGATCGGCCAAAAGCACATTATTCACATTCAGAAACATCACACGCCGCTGTACACTGTCGAGTCTTTTCGATATCGAGATGAAGTTATCGAGACTAATGGCGAGAACAACACTTATCATGCGGGAGCTTATTTGGGGGATGGTTTGCACGAAGGAGCCATTACCTCTGCTTTGCGAGTCGCGAAATTAATCGGGTGAGATCAATTGTGATGCTACAAACTCTCGCAAATATCAGTAAATTTCTTGCCGGTGCAGCACTCTCACAAAAGTAATTATGTCTGCATCAAAAGTTAAACCAATGCGAGAGTCGTCCACTCGGATGCGAGATAATTTTTGCCGCTGGCTAAGCTGCGACACCACGTGCTGCTGTTAAGTAGACATCATTGCTCAAAGATGGGGGCATTGTTGAGCCGGCTAACTGAGTACCCTCAAAGTTGGTTCCCGTGAATGTTGCCCCGCTCAAGTCGGCTTCGCTCAAGTCTGCATAGCACAGCCTAGCCCAATCGAGGTTTGCCTGCACCAAAGAAACTCCCACCAGATTTGCCCTGCTTAAATCTGCTCCCATCAACTTGACGCCCCGCAACTGAGCCCCGCTGAGATTGGCGGCTAACAAGTTCGAGCCTTCCAAGTTTACCCCGTTCAGTTTGGCTTCGCTGAGGTTGACGCCATTGAGATCCGTCCTGCTCAGGTCGATGCCATTGATGTAAGCTTTGCTGAGATAGATGCCTGTTAGTTGAGCGCCAAAAAGCTTTGCACCGCTGAGTTTTGCCCCTCCGCAGTTGGCCCAGTTGAGGTTGGCTCCCGTGAGGTTGGCGCCCCGCAGGTTGATGAATTGCAGGTCGGCTGTACACAAATTGGCGTTCCAGAGGATGGCGCTCCGCAGGTTGCTACCGATGAGTTGGGCCCCACTCAACTTTGCCCTGGGCAGTTTTGCTTTGACGAGGAAAGCTCCGCTGAGATTGGCTTTTGTAAGCTCTGCGTCGGCTAGCCTGGCTTGGCCCATTTTGGCAAAACTCAGATTTGCCCTGTAAAGGTTTGCGCCGTTTAGTTCTGCTTTGGTGAGATGCGCCCGACTCAGGTTAGCTCCCGACAGGTTAGCCCTCGAAAGGTTTACGCCAACCAACATAGCTCCGCTGAGGTTTGCTCCGCTGAGGTTTGCGTCAGCAAAGTCTCTGTTTCCATTTTCGTACTGTTTGAGCAGCTCGGTTACTTCCATACCGGTCACATTCCTAATAGCGGAAATTTATCTATAAATAAACACTCTTTATAAATATTTTATCTCAAAGGAACCGGATGCGATCGCACTTTCAAGAAAGCTGAGAATCAACTTTATATTTATACATATACTTTGTGCTTTTTGCAGAGTCCCGACCGTTTTGATGTCATAGTCTGAAACCCTTGATTTACTTAGCCTCTAGTGTGCTTGGGCAAGGGTTGCGATCGTACTGAGATCCGTGAAACCGTTATTTTCAGTAGGTAAGCCATCAAACCCTGTCCGAAGTGTTAATAAATAGTAAAATCAATATTTTTGTTGTCCACTGTGGCTAACAGCTTTTTTAAACGGAGACTGCAAATTTGTTAGTTGTGTTTGCGTCAGGTGTCGCGCAGGCTGGCATGGCCATAGCTCCATATTTTATCTACTGTCATTCGATTTTAGATTTTAGATTTTAGATTTTGGATTGACTTGCGCGAGATAAATTCGGGGGCGTGAGGATTTTAGATTTTAGATTTTGGATTGATTCCACGGATAAATCACGTGGCGGGTACCACCTTTGAAATTCTTGGTCATTTTTCATGAAAATTAGATGTGGAACAACAGCTTAATCAGCCATAATTTTTCTCGGTAGTCTCGCAGCAGTTAGACGATCGTGCTTTTCCATATTTGCTTGAGTCGATCGGGGCTAAAAGTAATTGCAAACAGTGTACTTCTGAGGGATGTATCGATATGCCTAACGGTAGATGCTATTTGTTCAAAACCTAGTGCATAATCTACTGACGATTGTAGAAAACTAACAGCGAGTAATATCCGTATAGCATCACCTCGTCTACTTGCAGTTAGGCAGATGTGTCAATCTATGTTATGCTGAGTCAAAATTGAGGAAGGATCATGTCAAAAGAAAGAAAAAGCAACAAAGAAGTCAAAAAGCCAAAGAAACAACCTGATGGTGTTGCTAAGCCGAAGGATGACAAAAAAAATTATGGTAGCACCGATGGCCGCAAGTAGAGATAGCTGCCACTGTCGGAATTGCGATTAATTTTGTTCAATTGTCATTACGATCGATTTTTAACATATTAAAATATCCTATTTTGGGATTATCCGAAAACAGGTTTATTATATTTAGGGAATATGCAGTGCTAAACCCCAAGTATAATGAAATCTGTTTTTAGCGATGAATATGAAACCTTCCGTTGCTGTATGATTGCGGCTCGTAAAGAAGCGCAACTAACTCAGGAGTCTGTTGCTAAATCTCTTAAAAAGCCCCAGTCTTTCGTAGCCAAATATGAAAACGGTGAACGAAGGTTAGATGTAATTGAGTTTCTGTTAGTTGCTCATGTAATTGGTGTAGATCCTTGTGATATTATTAGGAAAATTTCACAAAAAATATCTGAAGCATCTTGTGAGAGCGAGATATGAATACGCAAGATGTAATCAGACTTGCATCCCAATATCTAGATCGCTTATCGGGTAACACTTTCGACGTTTTAGATGTATCTAAACCTGTTACCGTAGATGCAGCGGTTAACCTGTCTAAAGTTATCTCAAAGCTTTCGCCCTTAGTCGGAAATTTAATCGAATTTAACACCGTTGAATTCTTGAATCAACAAAATGAGTTCGCTGAATTTGGAAAGTGGCATAGGCAAGATCCGGGCTTTCCAGATACTATTTTCCTCGGCATAGTTCAACCAACGCCCGGATTAGAAATTAAAGCGTGGTTCCCACTAGCAACAGAGATAACAGCACGTTTCAAAGATAGTCAGAATCACTTTAGGTTCGATCCGACCTACGTTGCTATCCTGGCATAGCTACCCGATAAAATCATCTATGGCAAGCCTCGCATTCTTGATGTGTGCGTTGTCTCTGGTTTATCGGTAGCTGTAGCGAGAGATACCCACTATCACAATCCGCCAGATTATCTTGTTTTAGAGCCGGAAGATACAACTCAAAGAACAGCAAATTTGCAACAAACAAACACCAGTGGATATAAATTCCAAGGCTCTGCTGAGGAGTTTTTAGAAGCTGAGAAAATAGTTGATTCATGGGGTAGTCAAGGAAAAGTCTACAAACCAACTAGAGAGTATCAGCGCCTTCTGCGGGAGCTACGGATACGCTATGAATATAGACTAGATACAAATTTTGCAAAGATGGACAGAATTGTACATCCAGGCATTGAGGAATTTAAGCGACGTGTCTACAATACTGAAGTTTCTGGTATGACCGTTGGTCGGTGGAATAAGCTTTTATCAAGTCGCCTAGAAGGCAGCATCAAGAAATCCCTACAAGATTATCTACAGATTAGAGAAGAGAGTATTGATGAAATTATTGATTAAATCTCTGTACACCATAGTAGAAATAGTCGGGGTCTATCTCGCAAGAAAAGGCTTTTCGTTTTAGTTTACGTGCTGACAAAGCTGCACTGAAAAGTCCACCAAAAGGTTCCCATATCACATCGTTTTCATCGCTCGATGCCTCAACAATAAGGTTCATCAGATCCAAAGGTTTTTGGTTGAGATGTAATGCTTTTCCAGAGAGAGTTTTAACTCTCTCATCGCCCCGTAAAGCTTGACGCTCCCAAACGTTTGTAAAACCGTGAGGGCATCTAAATTTCGATCGCATCTTGCTCCATTCTTGTCCCGTTAAAGGCTGATTGCCATCCAGCGAAAAGTATGGTTTTCCTTGAGGACTACCATACTCATTTGCATAGTTCACTAGCCTTTCAAACATCTCGGTCGGAGGGAAATACCACAAATGCCCTTGATCGAAGTATTTCCTGGTTGCTGCATCCACCACCCCGCAAGCATTATTGGCCCGTCGTAATGGCAACCCAGAGCGTTTCCACTCTCGCAATAACCACGCCTTTAAGGTAACTTCATTAACTGTTACTTCTCTAACGTATTGAACGCAGACTTCTGTAACGACGGGGAACCTGCGAATTTTCTGTGTGTTAACATTCCCTGCGATATGACCTTTTCCCTTGTTCCAAATATTGGAATTGACATAGCGCCAACCATATTTTTCTAGAAGTGGATGCACAATAGCCCAACCAATCTCTGAATTCCAAAACCAGAGTGTTGTACAGGGTATGGCTGCTTTTGACCAGGCTTCGATATGAGGTTTATACCAATTAGGTAAATCAATGTGATCTGAGGTATCTCCTTCAAACCCAAGAATACCGTAAGCTCCATCTGAAACTATGACAGTAGGTTGCTCCCAATTGTCGTAGTGCTGGAGACTATCGCCGAGATATAAAGTAACGTATTCGTCACTCCATGCAGAAAAATTAAAATTGGTATTGAGATTAGCTACTTTGCCACGACCAACAGTGCTGCTCGCTTTGCGTTTTAAGATGCTGGGAGAATTCGCTTCTGCGTTAGGACTCATTTGTTGACTTACGTGACTGTAAAAATTAAGTACAAATATTTTATCCTATTTTGGGATATTGAGGTTTAGTGATACCAAAGTTAACCTACCTACTTCCGCTTTGTTGACAAAAAAAAATAGTTCGATCGCCCAATCCCATCAAATCCCATCAAATCTATCACAACGATATCTCAGTCACCGCAATATTACCCTCAAAACACACGTCAACATCAGTCCCCGCCGCCCGATCGCGCGAGCCATATTCTCCCGCATAATAAAAGTATTCTCCCTCCACCCGGTAAACAACTGGCAGCGGCTGCGTCGAAGGCTGGCAAAACACAATTTCCGGTTCCGCACTTCCCGGCGCTAAATGTGGCAAATTCACATTCCAGAAACACCCCGACTTTGGTTCCCGGTTCAGCAAATCCGCCAACACCCGCGATGTCCAGCGAGTAGCGACATCCCAGTCTATTTCGAGTGGCCTTTTAATCCGGTGGGAAATTGCGATGCCCGGAATACCGTGCATGGCTGCTTCCCGCACAGCCGCCACCGTACCCGAAATGTACACGTCAACCCCCAAATTGCCGCCCGCGTTAATACCCGAAAGCACCAAATCCGGCTTCGCACAAACGTGATGAAGAGCAATACGCACGCAATCGGCTGGTGTTCCCCCTACAGCATACTCAAATTCCGATCGGCGATCGACATGAATCGGACTGTGAGCCGTCACTTGATGCCCGCAGCCCGACAATTGCCCCTGCGGAGCCACCATAATTGTTTTGCCTTCTACAGCCTGCAAAAGTGCCTGAATCCCTGGAGCATCGATGCCGTCGTCGTTGGTTAAAATTATTGTCATTGAAAATTTGTCTGTTTGTAAGGTTATTGTGTCACTGGCGGGCGAGCCGATGCAATTTCAAATTGTAGGGGGCGCGGGGATTGTGTCGATTTTAGATTTTAGATTTTAGATTTTAGATTTACTTCACAGATGAATCTGGGAGATTGGACAAGAGTCTAAAATTTTTATCTTTCCACGACATTAGTCGGGGGCTTGTACCCGTTTTTGGGCGGCATCTGCATAACGTTAAGTGTAGTGGACTTACGCACTGAGACTGGGCTCGACCAGGTTTTTTCAGCGGTACCCAGGCTCTCCACGCCGTGCTTTAGTGGCTCAAACCCAGTATCTACGCCTGGGAAGAGTTACTAATTCTATATTTACTTACTGTGCAACTATATTTTACTTTCGCGTTCATCTGGCGATCGGCTAACATATTCCTCACGACCTGTATAACTTATTACGTACTGTTGGTGATGTTACGTAGGTAGCGTTTGTGATAACCGATGATACCGCAAGTTGCAATAACGGATAGTTAGCCGTGGAATGCTTCTGCCGCAATCATCCTAGCGTTTGCAACACAACCGAGTTTACGAAAAGTTTAAGAATAAACCTTGAAGAATATTGTTTTGGTAAAGGTATAAAAAATGTATAGACAAACACTTTTAAATGAGCGATGTTGTAAATATATACCAGACGAAATCAATAAAGTCAATCCCCCCAGCGATATAAAAAAGGTCTTACTCTTATGAAAACCAACTTCGCCCAACCACTAACCGCGTGTCTAGCTACCGCTGGTTTAGCCATTGCTTCTTCATTACTAACTGCAACGCAAGCCCAAGCATTCAGTTTATCCGTGGCTCCTGAGTACGGTACTACCAACGGCATTGGCACCGGCGCTACTGCAACATTGGACTTCAACTTTGTCCAAAGTGGAGCCGATTTGCTCCTGAATTTAGGCATCACTAATACCACGGGCACTAAGACTACAGCCGGTGGCGCAACAGACTCTTCTCTCGTTGGGGTGGCATTTGACGTATTGAGTGGCGTTAGTGCATCGGTTCAATCCACATCAGGCAGCTCTTTTACATCGTTTTGGCAAAACGTTGAAATTAGCGGTTTGCAAAAAGACGGTTTCGACTATGGCATTAGCACTCCGCGCCAAGAGTTTGAAGGTGGAAAGGTTAAAGGAGGCTTATATAAAAATGAGTCAACTTTGGTTAGCTTTTTGCTAACTGGCAGCAGTCTGAGTGCGGCTCAGGCAGAAAGTGCTTTCTTGACCGGATTCCAGAATGGTACGCTCAAGGCAGGGGTTCGCTTCCAGGATGTAAGTGGGTCTCGTGTTGGTGACAGTGACAAAGTTATGGCCGGAGTTTCGGCTGATGCTGAGCCAGTGCCCGAACCAACCACTATTGCAGGTATGGTGATGGGATTGGGAAGTTTAGTAGCAGCACGCCGGAAGCAGGCAAAAAAGGCACTTGCTTAAATTTTATCAGGGGTGCGGGTCATCCATCGGCAGAAAAGCTCGCCGCAGTTCTAGTGAATTCAGCTTAACTTCTAGTATCAACTCATAAGAGCCAGCACAGCTATCGTGCTTCTGGCTCTTATTTTTGTTCTTCACCTTGACAAAATTGTAGATTTTGTCAAGGTGAAAAACAAAAAATTTGCGATGCCCGCATTTCCGCAAAAATTGACCTAAAATCCCAAAATCCCCAGAAAATATCAACCAACTTGTGGTAATGTTTTGTGTCGGTTGCTATGTGGCAATCCTTCTGCAAGTTCAGTTAAACGCGCTCTCAGCAATGTTTTTGCCAATTATACCCTTAGCTCAAGCAATCCCGACACCTCCGACCCAACAAGTCATCATCGAGCGAGAATTCCCGCTACCGGAAAACGAACTGGATTTGCCAGCGCCTCCAACAACCGCCCCGCTGAACACTGTGACGGTGCCTCAGCAAGTGCGCGTTTTACCGGGAAAACTCGACAACATCCCGGTTTTCAACAGCAACAGTCCGGAAGTCGTGCAAACCGAAGGCATTTTGCTCTCCACATTTCCCCAGGAATCAAAACAAGTACCTTCGGCTCATTTAAACTTTGCCTTCAAAGGCCGATTTGACATCTTTGCCCACCACATCGCCAGGGCTAAAAATCGCGAAGAAACTCGCACCTTATTTCAAGGAATAATTGTCCACAATCCTAACTCCGAACCTGTTACTTTAAATGTCTTGCAAGGAGCAACTTATTTAACTCGGCCGGATGCCTTGTTTGTCGATTTGCCGTCGTATTTAGAAAATAGATTCGGCACTGTGTTTGCGGGGCCTGGAAGCCGCATCACGAGCGATGTATTGCGGGGGTTCAGACAAGCCATTTTGCCCGCTGCGATCGAGATTCCGGCCAATCAGAGCCGAATGCTGATGAATTTGCCGATACCTGTGGGGAATGTCACGCCTTCTTCCAATGGTCGATCGACCTTGATGCGAATGTCGAGCAGCAATTCGGTTTATGTAGCCTCATTAGCCATGTTTGCTCCTAAAAATCAAGAAGGAGTCGAGCAATATCCGACTTTAGAAGAGTGGGAAAATATTTTAAATACCAAAAGTTTAGCAGGGCCCAGAGATTTAGCACCAACTCCGAGAGGCGAAAATCCGGTGCAAAAAATTTATGGCCGCGTGGCAGGAGTCGCTGAAGGCTCGCAGTGGCAAGCTAAAATTACGGACAATTCGAGAACCGATTATTTAACTATTCCCAAGCGCGGCGAGTCATTTTCCTATGCTTTGAGCACAACGGATACGGGGACTTTTGGCACCGGTCAAATTCAAAGCGCAAAAATGTTAGCTCGATATCCCGATACTGCTTATTCTGCTCACGGTAATTACGGGATTCAATACAACTTAACTTTTCCGCTTTACAACAAATCTCGTGAATCCCAATCTGTTAGCATTAAAATGCAAACACCCGTCAAGGCAAATACAGAAGCGGGGGGATTGATGTTTTACGATCCTCCTGAAAATCGGATATTTTTCCGAGGTACGGTGCGGGTGATGTTTAAGGATGATACGGGCAAGACTTTGACGCGCTACATTCACATTGTGCAGCGCAGGGGACAGCAGGGGGAACCTTTGGTGAATGTGAATATGAAGCCGGGGGAACGCCGTTTGGTGCAAGTGGATTTCTTGTATCCGCCGGATGCGACGCCGCCGCAAGTTTTGACTGTGCGATCGAGTAATTAGTTATTGGTTGACTGTATATTTACACTGTGCGAAACGTGGCTGAATTTCTCACAACAAAAAGTACGATCGCTACTCGACGGGCTCGCCCTTAACATACAAAGATTCGAGAAACTTAACGGCTTCATCAAGCACAGCTTCCGGTAACTTCTCAACAATCGCGATCGCCCTTTGACGGATTTCTCGATCGACTGCTTTTGATTGCTGCGAGTCAGTGTTTGCTAAACTGCTACAGTCAAATGACTTTTGCTTCGATAAAGCTGTTTCTGGAGTAACAAAAATGCCAACATCTGCGGGAAATTCGACAGTTTCTCGATTGTAGTATTTAACAACCTGAGTTGTCACATTCATCGCTACCCGCTGATTAAATCGGAAAACTTCTGAAAAAGTGCGATCGCCGCGAGTAGTCTGAAGTAACTGTTCTCCCACTTGATTGACTTCTGTTGTAAAAATAAATTTGTGTGTATCCGTACCAACTGACAGCAAAACCTCGTGAGTATGAGAGCCAATCGCAGGTTGAACAGACAAAACTTGCACCTTCATCGTCTTAATGAGTAATATCAAATCCGTTGGTATCGGATGGTATCGGAATTATTGCTCTCTCTCTTCTCTTCCTCTGTGTCCTCTGCGGTCTCTGCGGTTAAATCATTCCGAAATTAGACATCTCATTAAAAGCTAAGTCTAAATCCCCCTTTCCTGCAAATAAGAGTAAAAGGGAGATTTAGGACGATCGCTAAAGCGTCAAAGACTGAGGATTTGTCTCAATCAATTTCGCTAAATCTTGCAAGAAAGACGCCGCATCAGCACCGTAAATAATCCGGTGATCGCAAGTAATATTCACCTGCATTTGCCGCTTCACTCCCATCAAACCATCCTCGTTTGCCACTACTTGCGGCCGCGAAGAGCCGATCGCCAAAATCGAGCCTTGATTCGGCGGCAAAATCGCGTCAAACTTGTCTACTCCAAACATTCCCAAATTGGAAAGAGTAAAAGTTCCCGTGCTGTATTCATCAGGCTTCAACTGCTTGGTGCGGGCGCGATCGACTAAATCCTTCCAAGTGCGGGAGAGCGAATAAATGTCGAGGCGATCGGCATTTTGCAACACCGGCGTAATCAAACCGCCGCCATCCATCGCCACCGCTACCGCCACATTAATATCAGCGCGGTGTTGAATTCCCGACTCCACATAACAAGCATTAAGCAGAGGATGTTTTTGTAAAGTTACTGCTACAGCCTTCGCCAGCATAGCCGTCATCGTGACGCCCTTCGACTTAATTTGTTTGTAGAGTTTGTCCAGATTATCAGTAGTAATTGTGTAACCGACGCGGAAAGAAGGCACGCTCAAACTTGCTTCCATATTCCGCACCACCGCATTTTGCAGCGCATTCATCGGTACTCTTTGGCCCGAAAGTGCCACCGCCGGGACTGGTGCGGGTGCGGGTTTGGCTGCTGCGGGGGCGGGTGCTGCGGGGGCGGGGGCGGGTGCTGCGGGGACTGTTACCGGTTGTTGAACCGGAGCGGGTTGGGCTTTTCCGGCTGCTGCTTCCACATCCTCTGCGACAATGCGACCGTTGGGCCCGCTGCCTTTGATAGAATTCAAATCTACTTTAAACTCTTTGGCTAATTTGCGAGCGCGGGGAGAAACGACGCTGCGGCCGTTTTGGCGGCTGACATTTTGCTGCAAACCTGCTGACGATGTAGCTGCGCTCACAGGAGCGGGGCTGGGAGCCGGGGCTGCTGCTGCGGTTGGAGCGGCGGCTCCTTGCTGCTGAGCGACGGCGATTTCGGCTTCTGTTTCTGCTACGAGGGCGATTGCCGCTCCCACCGGAGCAACTTCGCCCGCAGGTACGATAATTATTGCTAAATAGCCTTCGTAGAAAGACTCGACATCCATGTCGGCTT
The DNA here is from genome assembly GCF_036700405.1 of Microcoleus sp. T3_D1. NCBI lineage: Bacteria > Bacillati > Cyanobacteriota > Cyanophyceae > Oscillatoriales > Microcoleaceae > Microcoleus > Microcoleus sp. T3_D1. The sequence continues at coordinate 7,035 of NZ_JAUBOV010000042.1, read as the reverse complement.
TGTCGGATTCAACCACTACCACCGTTTCGCCTTTTTCTACTTTGTCTCCGGCGGATTTGACCCAGGAAACAATTTTGCCCTCTGTCATGGTAGAACTCAGGGCTGGCATGAAAACTTCGCGAATCATCTGTAAAAAGTCCTTTTGTGTGGGTAAGAGGTAATCGGTATTTGGCAATTGATAATTGGCGCTCGGCCACCGGCAATACTTATTATTATGCCAGTCTCTCGCATTCTTGATGTGTGACTGTTGACTCAAAATCACTTGCCAATTACCGATCGCCAATTACCACTTACCATTTTCTAAATATCACCTCGAATTTCTTCGACTATGCCGTCGCGGAGGAGAATTTCTACTTGCATTTTTTGAATCAAGTTTTCTCCGAGCCCGACAGTGAATGTGCCGTCAATTTGACCTTGACTCACTTCTTGTTCCAGGTCTAGCACCTGCACTTGCTGAAGCTGTTGCAGGTTTTGGTTTTTCTGTTCTAACAGTTCGCTTTTTCTTTGATTCACCTGCACTTGAATGTTTTCTATTTGCTGCTGTACTTGCGGGCCTGGGGGCTGCAGATTTTGCTGTTTGATTTCTGAAATCATCCGCTGCCCTTGCATTTCTAACTGTTGTAGCTGAGAGTCTATTTGGTTGATTTGGGCTTGGAGTTGCTGTTGAGCTTCTTCTTTCCAGCGGGGAGTAACGACGACTTTAACGTTAATCGATCGCTTCAAGAGTAATTGTGGTTCCATAAAGTTGTTGCTTGTCAATTAGGAATTAGGCATTAGTCATTAGTTTGTAAACATGAACTAATGGCCCAGGACTGAGGACTCGGACTCGGGACTCGGGTGTTGGGATAATTTTTTCTTTTCCATTCCCCAAGTCCTGCGAATATTTCAAAACATCCCGTCAATCATATCGCGGTAGTGTTGCGTCACAACCGGGCGCTTAATTTTCAGGGTCTGGGTCAACATTCCATTTTCGATCGAAAATGGCTCCTGAATCAACCGGAACGGGCCGATGCGATCGTCCGCGCGGTATCCAGGGCGATTTTGCACCTCTCGGTTCAATTCTTTTCGGAATAAATCTTGAATAGTCTTGCTATTCCAGTCAATTTCGTGTAATGGGGGATTCTGAGTTTCTGCCCATTTCTGCACAGCTTCTGCATTGGGGACAATTAAGGCGCCGACGGATTTCTGGTCTTGACCTACTAGCATAATTTGGTCGATGTAGGGGCTGCGGAGGCAGGCGTCTTCTATGGGCTGGGGTTCGATGTTTTCGCCGTTGGTGAGGACGATCGTATCTTTGGCCCGCCCGGTCAAGATTAAGTCGTTTCCCGGTGTCAGCCAGCCCAAGTCGCCGGTATCGAACCAGCCTTCGGAGTCTATGGCCTTGGCAGTCGCTTGGGGATTAAGATAATAACCCTGCATAATTTGCGGCCCCCGCGCCAATACTAAACCGCGCTGGCCTGTTGGCAGTTGCTGTCTGGTTTCTGGGTCTACTATTTTAATTTCCGTATGGGCTAGAGGCTGTCCTGCGGAACCTTTAAGATTGTGCCAAGGGCGGCGGACGGTTAAAACCGGGGACGTTTCGGTTAAACCATATCCCACTAACAAACCGATATTCGCTATTTCAAAGAAATTGTCTATATGCGCGGCCAAAGAACCGCCACCGCTAATCGCCCATTTTAAGCGTCCCCCTGTAGCTTCCCTGACTTTTTGGTAAACCAGTTTTTCGGCGAGGGCGTGCACGGGCGACAACAGAATGCTTTTGGTGCGGGCGATTAGTTTTTCGGAAGCAGAAGCCGGTTTCAAACTGAGAGTTAATCCTTGGAAAATGCGGCGGTTCTCGATGTATTGCTGGCTGGCAGATAACAGGAAATCCACCAATTTTTGTTTGTTAGGTGGCTGTTCCCGAAATTGCTTTTGTACGGCCTCATAAATCGATTCCCAGATGCGCGGAACGCTGACCATGTACTGGGGTTTGTAAGTTTTAAAGTCTTGTTTGAAATAGCGAATATTGGTGTAAATTTGCGTGCATCCTTGGGAAAGCAGGAAGTATTCGACGCTGCGTTCGTAGGCGTGCCAACTGGGCAGAATGCTGAGTACGCCATCGCCGGCTTCGGGCTGGAGAATTGTGCCCAAGGTGTTGAGTTGGTGCAGCAGGTTGCCGTGAGTCAGCATGACGCCTTTGGGTTTGCCGGTGGTGCCGCTGGTGTAGAGGAGAGTGGCGAGGGTTTGAGGCTTGTGGTTGGAGGGTTTGAGGGAACGGTTGGCCCCTGTGGTCATCACTTGGGAAAATTTGACTGTGCTTAGGGTTTGGCTGGTTTCCGGTTCTTCGTCGGAGAGGAGGACGATGAGTTGAATGGGCAAATCAGGGAGGCGGTGTTGCAGTTTTTTCAGTAATGCCAGGTTTTCGACTACCAAGGCGGTGCTGCCGCTGTCTTGGATGATGTACAGGAGTTCTTGAGGGTCGGCGGTGGCGCCTCGAACCACGTTCGCGGCCCCGGCCATCATGATACCTTGGTCGGCTATCAGCCAGCGGGGGCTGTTGTCTGCGAAGAGGGCGACGCGGGGAGGGACTGCTTCTTCGGGATTTGGTTCGATGCCTAGGGCTTGTAAGCCGGCGGCGAATTGCTGGATTTGCTGGTAGAGGTCGGTGTAGGTGAATTTGATTTCTGGCTGGCTGTGGGGGTCGTGGAGGGCGACGGTTTGAGGAAATCGCTGTTTGACGATCGCCCAAATTTCGGGTATCGATCGAATGGAACTGTAATCAATTAGCTTGCTGAGGTTCGCGCGTTCGCGATCGGTCATTTCAGATGATGTGTAAGATGCTGGGCTGTTCATAGGGTATCTTCCTGAGTTTATGGAGATAAAATTCTTGGCTATAAGTTTAATATCACAGTTATTTTAAAACTTTATGGCAGTATCGTGACAGTTTGCCAACCTGCCATTGTCTATTTAGAAAATTAGGGATACAAAATGATCAAACTTATAGTTGCACAGAAACAGATGAATTTACCAAGGTTGATAGTAGTTGCATTGAGTGCGATCGTAGCATTATCTGGAACTAGCCTCGGAGTGAAGGCCGCAGAAGTGCGATCGGGAAACAGAACGTTTGCTGATTGGTGTCGCGAAAAAGCTTCCTTGAGTCCTGAAGTTAAACATACAGTTGAAGTGCTGTTGGAGAAAGCAGGAGCCACTGAGTGCGATGAAGCTAATCAGAAACTTTCGAGTCTCGCAAACCTCAGCCTCGAAAACAATAAAATCAGCGACATCAAACCCCTAGCATCCTTGACTAACCTGAGTGTACTATCCCTCGACAACAATCAAATTATAGACATTAAACCGCTAGCATCCTTGACTAACCTGAAAGGGCTGAGCTTGAACGACAATCAAATTATAGACATCAAACCGCTAGCATCCTTGACTAACCTGACTGAGATCCTCCTCAGCGACAATAAAATCAGCGACATCAAACCGCTAGAATCTTTGACTAATCTAACTTGGCTGTTCCTCAGCGACAATCAAATTATAGACATCAAACCGCTAGAATCCTTGACTAACCTGACTGTGCTCCCTCTCAAAAACAATCAAATCAAAGATATCAAACCGCTAGAATCCTTGACTAAACTGACTAGGCTGTTCCTCAGCGACAATGAAATCAGCGACATCAAACCGCTAGAATCCTTGACTAACCTGACTGTTCTCGGTCTCAACACCAATAAAATCAGCGAGATCAAACCCTTACAATCCTTGACTAAACTGGATTATCTCGATCTCGACAACAATAAAATCAGCGACATCAAACCCTTAGAATTATTGACTAAATTGACTAAACTACACCTCAGGAATAATCAAATCAGTGACATTAAACCTTTGCAATTTTTGACAGAATTGCGTGCTTTATATCTCAACGAAAATCCAATTTATCCCAAAACTTGTCCTCTCAAGCCAGAGTCTATCTGTAAGTGGTAACTCTAGAATTAAATGCTAAAACTTTCCCACAGTTCGGAAATAGGATGTAATTTGCCTTCTTTAATTTGCTGGAGGGAGGTGCGGAGGCTGGCTAAGACGAGTTCGGCAGGATCGTCATCGGGATCGGCGGGCGGGGTGACAATATGGCGACTGATTAATAGTTGGTAGAACTCGTCCACAGACATTACAGCAAGTTGAGCGGATCGATCGAGACTGAGGCTGTGCTGCTGATAAAGTACGATCGCGAGTTCCCGTCGCACATCGGCTTCAGTCAGGGGGAGATTGTCGGGAAGGTCGATCGTAATTTGCATGATTTAAGGTACTTTTTAATTTTGATGGTCTTTTAAGTGCGATCGTTTAATTTTGCAATTCGGTTTTAATTTTATTACAAAAATCGATGAATTGACGGAAAGTAGTCAGTTGTTCCGGCTGAACTTGAATCCTTGCCAATAGCTGTTGCAAATAAAAGGGCTTGAGTACATCTCCCGGTCGTTTTTTAGAATAGGTAATATTTTTAGCTTCAAATAACGCTCTCAAATAAGCTCCGTGAAACTGAGCGTGAGTATTAAAATCTTGATATCTGCCCATATTTTCGGGACAGTTAACTGAAACATCGTAATATTTAGTATAATCTAACAAAGGTTTGTTTTGAGGATTTCTGGAATAAATCTTGCGATTGCCTAACAGCCAACTTTCCAAGCAGCGATTCTGAAATATCAGCACAAGTTCTGCATTGTTTAATTTCAATTTGTGCTGACTTAAAAAATCATAAATTTCTGTTGTGAGTTCGGCAACAGTATTTTCCTCGGCATCGAGACATACTACAAAATAGCTGTATTTTCCGTTTGAGTTAATTTCGGCGATCGAACGCGGGATAAAATCGTATATTAATGAAGGATATCCTTCACCGCTAATCAAGTAATAATTTTTTTCATTCACATCATCGCAATTGTCAACTCGCTGCAATTCCGGTAAAAGATGAGCCAGCCAAGCTGGATAAACTTTTCTCTCCGATTGCTTCCCTTCAACTAAAAAATACAGATTCATTAAACTTTGATTCCTTCGCTGTATTCTTCAAGATTAATCAGTTGCGTAAAAGCTTGATGCCTCGATTTTCCTAAATTCAAATCTTTAGCATCTTTCACAGTTACCACCCCACCTTTGCGAGTGACTATTTTCCAGTGCTCCATCCCAATATTATTGATTATGTAGGGATGGTGGCTGGTGAGAATGAATTGGATATTTCTATTTTCCACAATCAAATCTGTCACAACATCAATGCAATTAATCCCCAAGCTGTTTTCAAATTCATCAATCAGGATTACAGTGCCTTCGGGCGACAAATACAGTTGGCTAATGTGAATTAAGGTTTTCAGCATCCCTGACGAGATATTCTCTTGAAAAATCCACTCTTTGACACCTTTCTCTTTTATCTGAATGGGAAAATTGGGGGATGAATCATCATATTGTACCGCTTCTATTTTAATATCTTCCACTTGAGGGAATGCCTGTATAAATATGCGCTTAATATTATTGAAAATTTCTGGATGATGGCGGTAAACAAGAACCAGTTTCATCTGGATTTGCAAGTCACTTGCCTTAATATAATCTAATAATAAAACATCGCTTACGGAGGTGGTTGACATCATTACACTCATATTGTAAAAGAAATCAAATGAACTTAAATCATAGCTAACTATTTTATTAAAACCCTGTTGAACCGGTGAAATATCTTCCTCTTGGTTTAAAATTTCTACTACGCTTTGAAATGGCGATAGTTTCGGAGTTTTATTTCCCTGAAATATAATTTTATTAGGTGTTCTTTCTATAATTACATTTTTTTCTCTTAATAAATGTTCTCGAACAATTCTAAATTCATTAGTTTCGTCTTGTTCCTCAAAAATGATAGGCAGATTTTTTTTTGTTTCAAATTCGCCTTGCCAGCGGTACTCTACATTGTTTACTGTCGAGAATGTAACGTCCCATGCCAAACCGTTTAATGAAGCACCATTAGCTATTCGTTGTAAATTCAAAATTCCTTTCAAAATTTGTGTTTTGCCGACACCAGATACGCCAACTAATAAAGCCAAGTTGGAAAAATAGATGGGTTCAAAACGCCACTCTCGTAAATTATCCCAAAAAGCTACTTTTTTAATTCTCATTTCTCCCTCCCATCAATCATCTGCGTCCATCAGTGTTCATCAACCTACATCTGCGGTTAAAAACTCCTCTCAAAAACCGCTCCCCGTCCCATCTCCATCCATTCTACTATATGGCGGGCCAACGAGTAGATATGTCAGCACTTTAACATAGCTGGGTGCTTATGGCGCACCTTACCCCCACAATAAAATTGAACTATGAGTGGAACAGGCATCTTGCCTGTTCCTGAAACTTGTGCAATATCTCAGATTTAAGCGACACGGCGAGGTGCATCCACCATCGGCGCAGTGCCAAACAAATGTCTGAGATAACTGCGACTGAGTTCGCGGTTCCAGCGCCGCAAACGCACCATCACTCGCGTGAATGTAAAAGTCAATTCCACCACCAAAGAAAGCTGCTTGAGACTGAGTGAAGTATTAAACACATCATTACCATGCGTGCGTTCAATCTGATGATGTTTCAGCAAAGCAATCAGGTTTTTGGTAGAGCCTTTCAGTTGATTGAAATAACTCTGGGAGAATGCCCAGCGGCTGAAACCCCAAAACTTAGCCAAATGATTGATTTCATCCTGTAAAGGCTGGGAAATTGCCTGTTGCAACGCTCCAGTTGAGTGTACCATCAACCATAAATAAACAGAAGTAGCTCCCCACTCGGTACTCAGGCGACTAATCACGTGTTTATAGGTATCTTGCCAAGCGTCACCTGTGGATTGACAGCCATTCACAGAGTTGGGTTTAACTTGCAGTTTTTCCCCTGTAAGTTGCTGGTAAATTTTCCTAAATGTCGGGCAATGTTGGCGTTCTTCTTTTTCCCAAACACCTATCTCTAAAATCAGGGTAAGCTCATCTAATTTGGTATAATATGAACTTGACAAAGTTAACAAAATAAGCATAAGAGACTGTGTAGACA